>CALGAS010000435.1 GCA_937959175.1 uncultured bacterium
CACCCTTGGCGTGCCCTCCGCCGAGCCAAGGCTGCAGGGGCCATGGATGGCCCTGGGGGAGCGTGGATGACAGGCGGGCAGGAAGCCCGCCGCCGCGAGGCGAGGGCACCCTTGGCGTGCCCTCCGCCGAGCCAAGGCTGCAGGGGCCATGGATGGCCCTGCAGCCGTGAAACTAGAAGTTCGCGTCGCAGCCGGTGTCGACGTCGCCGACCATGTGGAGATGGTCGTGGTCGATGTAGACCACCTCTTGCACGTCTTCGTCGACCAGGGTGTGGGGCACTGGCCAGCCGACCCGGCGGACCTCCTGGTAGTAAACGGTGCACTTGTAGTGGGCATGGTGCAACTGGGCCGGGCCGACGAGCGGATAGTGCCGCGGCGGGTCGACGTAGTCGGCAATCTTGCACTTCGTGATGCGGACGTTGTTCCGCTGGATCTCGTAGAGGAACGGCCAGTTGCCCTGCACGGGGCGGGCCTTCTCGAGGGCCCGCATCACCTCGTCGTCGCTCGGCTCATCGAGCGCCTCGCAGGGGCCGCCCGGCTGGAGCGGGCCGAGGATCGGCGATCGCTCGTACCGCTCGTAGTTCCAAAACTGATCTTCCTTGGCTTTTTGGATTCCGACCGGCACGGGAATCGGAATGGCGAGGGGGCCGAGGTTAGGGCCCTCGGCGGCGAGCCAGAAGCATCCAGTCTGCGATGAGGCGGCCACGGCCAGGACCAGGCAGGTGACCAGGAAACGCGGGCGGGACGTCATGACTCCACTCCTCGGGCGACTGAATGCGGCGAACCGACTCTGCGGGTTGTATCGACCGTGCCGCCGGATGAACTTGCGGATTTTTCCGGTTGGGGGCAGCGGGCTGCCCAGAAGCCGGGTGAGAAAACGCCGACCGCCCTTCCGGCGAGGCCGAAAGGGCGGTCGTGAGAAGCTGTTGTCAGTCCCGACTGCTGTGATCAGCGGTGGTGGCTGTGGATGTGCCGCTCGTCGAAGTCGAGCCACCACCAGCCGTCGTCCCACTCCAGCGAGACCCGCCGCCAGCCGAGCGGCACCTGCGGGTAGGGATAGAAGGGGCCGATGTACGGCCAGGCGGTCGGCGAGTACTGCGTGGGATACTGGAGCCCCGCGTAGTTGGGGTAGGCCGAGTAGCTGGGCCAGGCGTAGTTGGGCATGTTCGGGCCATCGGCCCGCATCGGCACCGGCGGCATGCCGACACCCGTTCCGGCCATCGGCATCGGGCCGGGCATGCCGCCCATCGCGGGGCCGCCGACCATCCCGCCGTTCGCGGCGTAGTCGCCAGCGGGGTAGTCACCGCCCGGGTAGCCTTCGCTGTATTGCATCGTGCCGGGCACCATCTGGCCGTCGACCAGCGGCCCGTCATAGCCGCCGGGGGCCGGCAGGGTCATTGGGTGGCCGTTCATGGCTGTTCGCATCGCAGTCGGCCGGCCGCCCTGCGGCTGCATCGGGCGGGCGGCCCCGGTCGCGGTGCGGGGCATCCGATTGACCGGCCTCGTGCTGACCGGCCGGGTGGCCTGCGTCAGTTGCACGGGGCTGTCGGCCGCAGGCGTCTCGGAGCCGCCGGCGAAGAAGAGTCCGGTGAAGGCGGCCAGCGGATTGGTCGAGGTCGTGGCAGCCGGCTGGGCAGGGGCCGGGCGTGCGGCAGGCCGCTCCACCCCGGCAACGTTCCACATCGAGCGGGGCAGCGAGAATCCGCCGACCGACCGCGATTCGGGAGCGGCCCCCTGAATCACCAGGCAGTTGACGACCCGCTCGACGCCAGGAGTCGCCTCGGCAATCCCCACGGCCGCGGCCAGTTGCCGCTGGTCGGCGACCTGGCCCTCGAGCCAGACCGTTCCTGACTTGCCCTTCACATTGACCCGGTAGCCGGAGAGGGCGCCCGAGTCGCGGAGCTTGCCCGCCACGGTCGTCGCCAGATCCTCGGCGTAGGCGGCTCCTGCCAGGCTGGCGACCAGGGCCACGGCCAGCAGGTAGGTGGTTCTCGAAACGGACATGCGTCCCTCCTTGATACGGTCTTGGCGATTCGGTCTCGGCGTCGACTGCGGCGTGCCTACCCCCCGCCGCATCAAAGCCGGCGGTGGCCGGGAAGCAGCGGCCCTCGAGCCCTGCCTCCCGATTCCGAGATTTCATCGGCCGCCGGTCATGCCGAAGGGGAGTTTTTTTCGGGTCCCAACGGATGCAGTGGGCATCCGGGCTGGCTGGGCAGCCTGGGCGGAGCCGCAGGCCTTCCTGCGGATCACTTGGCCGGTGAGAAATCAGCCACCGTGATCAGCGTCATCACGGCCAGGGTCGCCGCCGCCGCCGCCGCCGCATCGGGGCCGCACTGGATCGCAAAACCGCAGGCTGTACCCATCAGAGCCAGCGCAGCCAGGCAGAGCCACTGGCCCTGGGCCTCGTGGCGGGTGCCCTCGGTCAGCCGGGCCGCCGCGGCGGCAGCCAGGCCGAGCACGAGCATCACACCAACAACCGTGAGCATCGGACAAAGAGCGAACGCGAGCAGCAGCATGAACCGGCCTCTGAGGAATGGGGCCGAAAGGTAGCGGGTCGTGCCCGCCCGTCGCAAAGCCAGCCTGACGACAGGGCGGCTTGCCCAGGCTGCCTCAGCGGGCCTCCTTGCCACTCAAGAGGGCCGCCAGCTTCCGCTCCAGTTCGGTGATCGAAACGTTGCGATCGACCACGTTGCCCTCGGCGTCGACGAGGATCATTGTCGGCAATGCCATGATCCCGAACTGCTCGGCCAGGGGGCTTTCCAGGCCGCCCTCCCCGTACAACTGAGGCCACGGAAGGGGCTTTTCGCGGAGGAAGGCGACCAGCCGATCTCGGTCGACATCGACCGAGACCCCGACACAGCCGAACTGCCGGGGGGCGTACTTCTCGTGGAGCTCGCGAATCCGCGCCAGATCGACCTTGCAGGGCTCGCAGTCGGTCGACCAGAAGTGGATCAGCACCGGCCTGCCGGCCAGCGACTTGAGGGAGACCTGCCTGCCATCCACGGTTGCCCCCGCCAGCGGCAGCGGCTTTCCGGCGCTGCCGAGCCGCCGAACGGCTCCGGTTGCCTTGCGGGCCTGCGGGGTGTCGGGAAAGTCCTTCGCAATCGCTCCGTAGCGGGCCACCGCCTCCTCGTCTCGCCCCTCGAACTCGTCGCGGAAGGCGAGCTGCAGCATCGCTTCTGCGGCCTCGGGAGCCTGTGGATGCCTCTCAACGAAGGTTGTCAGGCTCTCGAACCATTCGTCCTGGAGTTGCTGGGGGTCGGCGTCGGCGGACTCCATGCTGGCCGCGTAGCGGGCCTGAATGAGCCGGAAGTCGATGAAGGCGGCCAGTTCCGGGTCATCCGCGGCCGACTCGCCTAGTTGCTCGAGCGTTGCCAGCCCGTCGGGGAGCAGTCCCTCCTGCACGTAGGCCGAGACGGTCTCGACGAGCTGACGAGTCCAGAACCCTCGTTCTCCGGCGGCAGCTGTGGCGACGATCTCCTGAAGCTTGGCGACCGAGCGGGCGGCCAAACGTCGGCGGCCGGCCGGGTCGGCGGCGGCCATCTCCGCCTCCAACTCCCGAAGACTGGCCAGGAGCGGGCGGAGTTTCTCATCGTCTGCCCCGCCGGCTGTGGCATCGAGGCCGGTCGCCGCGGGCGTGAAGAAGCCGCTCATCTCGGCCAGCCGACCATCTTCACCGACGAGTTGCGGGGCATCGATCGGCCGCCAGGCGTCGCCGCAGCGAACAAGCGAACCGACCACCACCTGCACCCCTCGATTGCCTTCATCGGCCAAGGCCACCACGTTGTCGTAGGCCGTGACATCCCGGGTGATGCCGGGCGTCCCGGCGGGGATCGTGCCGGGCGGCTGCGGGGTGAGCATGCTGGTCCAGCTCGCCTCCGGCCCGATCCGCTTTTGCGAGCCGGCCAGTCTGGCAAAGCCGCCGCGAGCCGCCGTCGTGCGGGCCGTGAGATTTTCGAGTTTCTCACCCGTGAAGCCGGCGGCCGCCAGTTCGTCTTTCGTCGGCAGGAGCCTTTCGAATGCGGCGGCATCCCGCTCGGCCAGAGCCCGAACGATCTCGGCGGTCGTCTCCTGAGCCGAGATCACCTTCCAGGCGTCGAGCACGCCGTCACCGTCACGGTCGATGCCCCAGCGGGTTCCGCCGCCATTGAGCCACCGCGACTGATCTGCCTTGGCATCTTCGTCCGGCCCGTCAAACTCGCGGTAGACCTCGACACCGTCCTTGAAGAAGCTCCAGCGATCGACGACACGGTCGCCGTTGCTGTCGGCAAAGGCCCGCAGGATGCCGCCGTTTCCATCGCGAACCACAAGGGCACTGACGCCATCGAGCTTTTCCTGACTGATCGATGCCGAGGCCAGGGCATCGCCGGTCGGGCGGTCGAAGTCGACGCCCTGCTGACGGGGCTCGACGTTGAGGGCCTCCTCCACCGTGGGCCGGGCAGCAGACGCGGGGGCGACGAGGACGGCGACCGCGAACCATGCCGGGACAGACGCGGCCAGGCGGAGAAACGAAAGCGGGGGCATGACGGGATGGACTCCTGCAGGAGGACGGCCGCGGGAATCCTGGCGGCCTCATTCACCCCGGGCAACCTACTCTGAAACCCAGCCCTGCGCCAGCGCCAGGTTTCGCTGGCAGCCGCTCTCCCGCCGCCCCCCTTTGAACCGGGGCCGGGCGGGCCTACACTCAAGGCTTGACTGGAGACCGCGCGCGTAGCTCAGCTGGTTAGAGCGCCACCCTGATAAGGTGGAGGTCCCTGGTTCGAATCCAGGCGCGCGCATTGTCGATGCGGGGACGTAGCTCAATTGGGAGAGCACCGCCTTTGCAAGGCGGGGGTTGTGGGTTCGATCCCCATCGTCTCCATTCCCGTCGCCGATTCCGGCTAGGCAGGGATGCCTTCGCTGCTGGATACTCCTGCCTCTCGATCTTCCTTGCCCCCTGCACCGTCCAGTCCGGACGGCTCCCGCCCTATGACTTCCGCGGCCGCCCTCCAGACGGAGCCCGCCGGCTCCCGTCGCACCGACATTCGCAACGTGGCGATCATTGCCCACGTCGACCACGGCAAGACGACGCTCGTCGACTGCCTTCTTCGTCAGAGCGGGCAGTACCGGGCCAGTCAGCTCGCCGGCGAACGAATCCTCGACTCGGGCGACCTCGAGCGGGAGCGGGGGATCACGATCCTCGCCAAAAACATCGCCCTCGATTGGAAGGGCACCAAGATCAACCTGATCGACACGCCGGGCCACGCCGACTTCGGCGGCGAGGTCGAGCGAGTCCTGCGGATGGCCGACGGAGCGTTGGTGCTCGTCGATGCGGCCGAGGGTCCGATGCCGCAGACTCGGTTCGTGCTCGGCAAGGCGCTCGAGTGCCGGCTGCGGCCGGTGGTCGTCGTCAACAAGATCGACCGCCCCGATGCCCGACCGCTGGAGGTGCTCGACGAGATCCTCGAGCTCTTTCTGGAACTCGGGGCCGATGACGACCTCGCCGACTTTCCCTACGTCTATGCCTCGAGCCGGGAGGGCTTCGCCAGCCACGACCCGGCCGTCCGCGAAGGGACGATGCAGCCGCTGCTCGATCTCGTGCTCGACAAGATTCCTGGCCCAGTCGTCGATGCTGCCGCTCCGCTGCGGATGCTCGTCACCACGCTCGACTGGTCGGACTACGTCGGCCGGATCGCGATCGGGCGGGTCGAGTCGGGCCTGCTCGAGAAGGGCGCGGCGGTGGTCCGCTCGACCGCTGCCGCCGGCCTGGTGCCGGCCCGGGCGGTCGGCGTGCAGGTCTTCGACAAGCTCGGCCGCGTCGATGCCGAACGGGCCACTGCCGGCGACATCGCCGCCGTCAGCGGGATCGAGGACGTCGAGATCGGCGACACGATCTGCGATCCGGGCGATGCCCGGCCGCTGCCCCGGCTCTCGGTGGACGAGCCGACCCTCTCGATGGTGTTCGGGATCAACTCCTCCCCCCTGGCCGGCAAGTCGGGGAAGTATCTGACGACCCGCCACCTTCGCGACCGGCTCGCCAAGGAACTGGAGCGGAACGTCGCCCTCCGGGTCGAGCCGATCCCCGGCACCGAGCAGTTCGCCGTCTCCGGCCGCGGCCTGCTGCACCTCTCCGTGTTGATCGAGACGATGCGGCGGGAGGGCTTCGAAATCTCGGTCGGCAAGCCGCGGGTCATCCTCCGCGAGGAAGCGGGCCAGACGCTCGAGCCCTTCGAGACGCTCGTGGTTGAGGTGCCCCACGACAAGTTCGGCCCGGTGATGGAGCTCGTCGGAGCCCGCCGCGGCCAACTGGCTCACATGGGCAACCGCGGCGAGTTTGCCCACGCGGTCTTCTCGATCCCCGCCCGCGGCCTGATCGGCCTGCGGACCCGCGTCCTCAACGCCACCCAGGGAACGGCGATCATCCACCACCGCTTCGAGAAGTGGAGCCCGCTGGAGGGTGAGGTGGCCGGTCGGGCCAACGGGGTGCTCGTCTCGATGGTCAGCGGCAAAGCGGTCGCCTTCGGGCTCGACGGCCTCCAGGAGCGAGCCGACCTCTTTATCGCCCCGGGCGACGAGGTCTACGAGGGAATGATCGTCGGCGAGAACGCCCGCAGCGACGACATGACGGTCAACCCGACCAAGGAAAAGAAGCTCACCAACATGCGAGCTAGCGGCAGCGACCGCAACATCCTCCTCAAGCCGCCCCGCCAGATGTCGCTCGAGGAGGCCCTCGAGTACATCGAGGACGACGAGCTCGTCGAGGTCACCCCGGCAGTCATCCGACTCCGCAAGATCCTCCTCAGCGAGCACGAACGGCGGAAACAGGCTCGCGCCAAGAGTTAAGCCTGCCGCACAGAATCGGGATCTCGGGCAGTGTCCGTTCACACACCATCGAGCAGGCCGGCCAACACGGCCTGACGGCCGCAGAGTGAGCGGCCCAGGGGCGGCGGCGACCACGGGGTCGTCATCCTCCGTCGGGGCGGCCTTGATCGTGAGCGTACAAGGGAGCATCATCAAGGAAAATTGGTGAATAGTGTCTTTGGGTCCGGTCCCGAGACGCGGGGGCGTCGCCAACTCACCGAAGGGCTTCGGACATGTTCTCCCACCTGCACCGGCTGTTCGAGTCAACGTACGGTCGGCAGCGGCGTCGCCGGGCTGACCGTCAGCGAAGGCGGCTTCGTCGGCGAGAGGGCTTCGCCTGTGAATCGCTCGAGCCCCGCACCGTCCTCGCCATGCTGGCGACCGGCTTCGACCCGGGCACCAATCCCGCGCCCGGCGACGCCAACCTCGACGGCCAGGTCGACGTCTTCGACATGGTGGCCATCACCTCGGAGGGTGCCTATGGAAACGGCATTGCGACCGGGTGGGCCGGCGGCGACTTCAACGGCGACGCGGTCGCCAATGTCTTCGACCTGGTTCTGGTCGCCTCCGGTGGCCTCTACGGGAAAGGTCGCTACGTCGTTGGGTCCCAGCCGCTGCCCGCGACCGCGGTTGACGGGGCGATGGGCGACGCGATTGCCGCCGGCTGGCTCCTGGCCGCACCGGCTGCCGCCGCCGCCACGCCAGCTGATTTTTCGGGCAGCCCCCTGCAGCCGCTGGTCACTCCGGACTTCGACCAGGCAGTGCCCTCGTCCGACTGGTGGTCATCGGTGGTGATGCCCGTTTTTGGTGACCAGTTTTCTGCTCCGCTGCACGTCCATCCGCTGACTGTTCAGATGACCGCCGACGGCGTCCTCTTCGGCGGCCCGACGCAGACCACCGTCACCGTGACGGGGAGCACCACCACCGAATACAAGACGCCGCATCGCTTTGATCTCCGGATCGACCTGCTCGGCAGTGAGCCGGCCGCCCGGTTTGCCGTGGAGCAATACGGCGACTGGTCGTTCACTGGACGCTGGCTCGGCGGAGGCGTTCATCCAACGGCAACACTCGTCCAGGGTTCGCCCGTCCTCTGGCTCGACGAAGTCGATTTCAGCCGGGCCGTGCTGGTGCCGCAGGCGGGTGACGCCGCCATCGACGCTGACGCCAGCCATGCCTTTGTGACCATCGCCGGCCGTACCTCGCTTGTGATGGCCCCGGAGGGCACCTGGCTGGAGCAGCAGTCTGGCGGGCTGGTTGTTCGCGGCGCCAGCAGCGGGAGCCTTGTCATCGCGCTGCTGCCCGACGCCGCCGCGGCAACCCGCGAGGTCTTCCTGGCAGCCGCGGGGAACCGGATCGAGGAGACCCGATTCTCGTGGAATACCGTCGCCGACCCCTACGAGGTCAGGCTCCGCTACGACCTGGGCAGTCCTGGGGCGGAGCCCGCCGAGACGCTCGTGGCGGTCTATCCGCACCTGACCCGGCTCGCAGCTGCCGACGGCGATCTGGGCACCGCGGCTGCGACGAGCGGCTACCGAAGCCCGCGGGGTGAGATGCAGCTGTTTGCGACCACGGGGCTCGATGTCCGGCTCCCGAAGAGGGGCGTCCTGCCGACGCTGCCGGCCGTGCTCTCAGCCGAACAGCTGGCGACCCTCGCACAACTGGTTCGCGACGATCCCGCGGCGATCGATCCGGTCACGACGCTCGCCAACGAGCACGACACGTACTGGTCCGGGAAGGCGATGCTCAAACTGGCCCAGTTGGCCCAGCTGGCCGACATCACCGGGCAGCCGGACATCCGCACCCGGATTGTCAACGCCGTTCAGGCGGCGCTCGACGACTGGTTCACCGCCAGCGGACAGCCGGGCGACAAACACTTCGCCTACAACGCCGAGTGGGACACGATCCAGGGCTATCCCGACAGCTTCGGTTCAGCCGGTGACCTCAACGATCACCATTTCCACTACGGCTACTTCATCCATGCCGCGGCATTGGTCGGCGGCTACGACCCGGCCTGGGCGGCGACCCGGCGGACCATGATCGACCTGCTGGTGGCCGACGTTGCCGGGACGGAGACTGCCGGCAGCCTGCTGCCGAGGCTGCGGACCTTCAGCCCGCTGGCCGGACACTCCTGGGCTTCCGGGCACGGGGCCTTCGGCAGCGGGAACAACCATGAATCGAGCTCGGAGGCGATGAACTTTGCCACCGCTGTCATTCTCTGGGGCGAGGTGAGCGGAGACGCCGGCATGACCGGCCTCGGTCAGATGCTCTACAGCCTCGAGGCCGAAGCGATCGCCGAATATTGGTTCGACCGCTACGGCACCGTCTTCCCCGAAGGCTTCGGCCATGAGTCATTGGGCATGGTCTGGGGGGATGGGGGCAGCCACGCCACCTGGTTCTCGGCCGAACCCGAAATGATCAAGGGCATCAACTTCCTGCCCTTCCACGGCGGCTCGCTCTACCTTGCAGAGATGGCCCGCGATCCCGCGGCGTTGCTCGCCGAGATCAGCGAGCTCGGTGGCGGGGTCATCGACGACTGGCCGGGCATCATTCTCCAATACGAGGCATTGGTCGACCCAGCCGCGGCGGCGGCCCGGCTCGCCGCCGGCGGCATCGGCACCGAGGCCGGACAGACCGCTGCCCAGACGTATTTCTGGACGAGCGTGCTGGCGACCATCGGCACGCCAACCTCGGAAATCCGAGGAAATCATCCGCTCTCCGCGGTCTTTCGCCGGGGCGAGACCATCACCTACGTCGCGCACAACGCCGGCGGCGATGCGATCACGGTGCGGTTCAACGATGAGACGTGGTTCGAGGTTCCTGCCGGCCAGACCGTCACCTGGCAGCGGCAGCCAGGCGGGACGGAGTTGGTCTCCCCACCCGCCTTCGTGCCCCCGTCTGCCCCGGGACCGAGCCTGGAACTCGTGGCCGCAACGACGGAGGTCAGCCTGTTGGTCGATCCGGATACTGAGCTGGCATACCTCCAGGAAGCGGGTGGTGAGCCAATCCTGATCCGCCGGGCCGACGGCTATTGGGACGGCGAGGTGCCGCTTTCACGCGGTGGTGCATCGCTCGTTGCCGCCGCCCGCGACGACCTCGGTCGCCTCCGTGTGCTCGACGTGGGTGAATGGGGAGCCTTCGCCTGGATACTCGATGAAGCGGGCCGGTTTATCGGCGAGGAGGGGCCTGCCGACTCGTCGCTGCTCTCCAAGGAGGCGCTCTTCAACATCGATCTCGATGGTGACGGGCTGGCAGGCACGGCCCGATAGCCGGGTCACTTCCCGCCGATCAGACTCGCACGAACCGCCTCCCACTCGATGTCGAGCGGCTGCGGCTCGTTGACGGGCGTCGCCGCCGCCAGCCGCCGCAGCTCGGTGATCCGGCGGGCCGTGTCGGGGTGGGTTGAGAGGAACTCGGGCAGCCCGCCGGCCTCACGCTGCTCGAGCCGGGCGAAAAATGCCGGCATCGCCTCCGGCGGAAGACCGGCGGCGGCGAGCAGCTTCAGCCCGTCGCGATCGGCGGCGGCTTCCTGCTCGCGGCCGTAGGCGAGCCGGTCGAGCTTGCTGGCTTCGGCCGCGAGGCCGGCCAGATCGCCTCCGCCCAAGAGCAGCGCGATCACTGCCGCTCCCCCGAGGTGGCCGATCGCCTGCCGGAGCGAATCGCGATGGAGCACGTGCTGGATCTCGTGGGCCAAGACCCCCGCCACCTCCTCGGCCGATGCCGCCTCGGTGAGCAAGCCTGAATAGACCACGATCCCCCCGCCCGGCAGGGCCGCCGCGTTGACCATCTCGCTGCGGACCACGCGGACGTCGAAGGTGTAGCCCGGGTTGTCGGCGATCGCGGCCACCAGTCGCGCGGTGATCGACTTCACCGCGTCCACCGCCGGCCCCGCCTCGATCTCCTCCTCGCCTGCGAGGAGTTGCGTCATCGCCATCGTGCCGAGCATCGCTTCGGTTTCCGGTGGCAGCGTGGCGGCCACGATTTCGGGAGCCGCCCGCGTCAGCACGATCCAGCCGAGCACCGCCGCGACCCCCGCGGCCAGAAAAAACCAGACCAGGCCCTGGCGGCGGCGGCGGGCATGGCGGCGGTGGGCTGCCTCGAAGCCCGTCAGCACGTCGTGGACTGGCCCGGTGGTGCGGGCCGCGATTTCCGCGATCGCTCCTGGGTCGCGGAGCGCCAGCCGGGCAACCGCCGGATTCGCGTCGGGGCAGGAGAGAAAGACCCACTCGTGGTCGTCACCGCCGATCTCGCCGGCCAGGGCAGGGTAGGGCCAGCGAACAGCTGATCCCCCGGCCGGTTCGAGCAGCAGGCCGCCCGATTCCAACACGACGCGGCAGGGCTGGGAGCGGCCCGTGCCCGGAGCGAAGCAGACAGCGTTGAAGGCTCCGTCCATCGGTTGGTCGCGTCGCTCTCGTTTAGCCCCGGCTCGGCAGATGACGGCCCAGCCAGCCGGCGAAGGCCCCCGGGTTCCTCGTCTGCACGTAGATCCTGCCCGGCCCGGTGAACCGGCAGACAAAGCCCTCGCCCGACGTGAAACTCGAGATCCAGCCGGCGGCGGCCTTGCTGATCGTGTACTTGACCGTCGTCTCCCAGGCGACGACATGGAAGTTGTCGACCACGTACTCCTCGCCGGGAGCCAGGTCGAAGGTCATCAGCGATCCGAACGTGTTGAGAAGCATCGTCCCGGATCCGCTCACCCGGGTGACGAAGAAGCCCTCTCCGCTAAACAGCCCCTTGGTGAGGTTCTGCGTCTTGGTGGTCAGTTCGATCGAGTGCTCGCCCGCCAGGAATGATCCCTTTTGGAGAAAGTATTCGGTGCCGGCCAGTTCCAGCCGCTCGATCCCGCCGATCATCGCGGGTGCCAGAAGGGCCTCCCCCGCCGATTCCGGTGCCGAGATCGTGAGATAGAAGAAGGTCTCGCCCCGCAGCAGCGACCGCGAGAGCGCTCCCATCACGCCCCCCCGCATGGAGCTTTCGATCCGGAGATTGGGCGTCATCGACATCATCGCTCCCGCATCGGCGTAGAGCGAACCTCCAGCCGGAATCGTGGCCCGCACGACGGGCGCATCGCCCGCCTCGACGATCTCGAACTCCACGTCTGCCATGCTGATGCTCCTCGCGATCACGGAACGGGCTGTTGCCCCGGGAAGTCTACGCGGAATCCGCAGCCCCCGACCCATAAAAGCCCCCGGCACGAGCCGGGCGGGACGGCGGGCCATCCTGCTACTAATGCCCGCCGGGGCCGGGCGGTGACATGCTCGAATCCGGGGGATTTTGCTACAGGATGCTTGTTCGGCCGATAGCGACTCACCCGTGAGTCGCATAGATTCCCCGGCTTCTGCGCGTGCCCCCGACCCGACCCCTCCCCATAAAAGCCCCCCGGCGCGAGCCGGGGGGACGGCGGGCCGTT
>CALGAS010000436.1 GCA_937959175.1 uncultured bacterium
CGGCGGGCCCTGCGGATCGTCCTCGATTCTCGGGGCCGGCTCCCGCTGGAGAGCAGACTTGTCACGTCGGCCCGCGACTGGCCGCTGCTGGTGGCCGTCGGGCCGGAGGCCGCGGCAGACCGTCTGCTCGCCCTCGAGGCGGCCGGCTGCGAGGTCTGGCGGGAGCCCGAGCAGGATGCCGGCGAGCGGCTCGACAAGCTTCTGGCTGAACTCGGGCGTCGCCGGCTGACCAACCTGCTGGTCGAGGGGGGGGCCGAGGTCTTTCGGACCCTCTTCAGCCGGAACCTCGTCGACGAGGTTCATGCCTTCACCGCAGCCCGCCGGCTGGGGGAGCCGGGCGATACCCTGCCGCAGCTCCCCACGCCGCCGCCCTTCGAGGTGGAGGAGGTCCTCCACCCCGGCGGCGACACATTCGTCCGCGGTGTCGTCCGCCGGCCGCCGTCTACCGGCCGGGCAGATCCCGAATCTCGTTCTGCCAGTGCGTGACTGTGGCGTCGTCGCGGATTTCCGCGTCGACGACAGCCGCCCGCAGGCAGCGGGCCACCTCGCAGACCACGCTGACGTGCTCAAGCGCCTCGGAGGCCTCTTCGGTCTCGACGTCGGCGGAGAGCGTCATCTCGTCGTCGACCCAGCCCTCCTCCTGCTGCACGCTCCCGTAGCGGGTCAGGTAGACCACCCACGGTTCGATCGCATCGACCAGGGCCGGGAAATCGACGGCCGCCATCCCGGCCAGAGGCCGGTCGTAGTCGGCGAGCCGGGAGCCGGTCTCGAGCTGTTTCTCGAGCAGCATCCGGGCGGCCTGGGACGGCACGAGGGAGAAGACCGCCGCCTTGTCGCCCACTGCGATCGCCGGCTTGACCTGCTCGTCGACGCCGGCGTCGGGGATCGCGAAGGTCCAGACCGACCCGCCGTCGACCTTCTCCCGTTCGGGCTCGGGAATCTCGTACCCCGGCGGGACGGCATCAGGATCCATCGCCCGGATTCGAGCGACTAGGTCGTCGCCGAGTTCAAACAGGTCGTTGAGCCCCTCGACGAAAAGCTTGCGGTCGGCAAGCGGCAGGACGATCGCCGGCTCCAGGATTGGGAGCGGCTCGGCCGAGGCCGGCAACGCCTGCTGAGGCTTCTTCGTGGTGGCCTGGGCGTCGATCACCAGCCCGACCTGGCCATCGGCCAGCGAGGCCACGATCTTGTCGGCGAGGATCGTAGCCAGCCGACCGCCGAGCGGGGCGATCTCCTCTTGGAAGGCGTCGAATCGCTCGGCCTCCTCGCCCGACATATCGGGCCGGGCGTACTCGGCCAGCAGCCCCCAGCCGCGTTCCGCCAAGGCCGCCATGGTCGGCAGCAGATCGGGATCGGACTTGAGCCGAGTGACGGCCACGGCCGCCGGGTCGCCGCCGAGATGGCTCAGCAGCGAGAGCCGCTCGCGGCCGTCGATGGGCTTGTTCTGCGACCAGTCCCAGGCGTAGCCCTCGAAGCCGTCGTCGGAAAAGAAGGAGTAGGCCATCCAGGGCCCCGGCTTCGGCAGGCGGCGTCCGTACTCGTCTTGGGCTTTCTTGAGGAGGGCGAGACCCTCTCCCCAGGCTTCGGCGGTCGCGTCCTCCGCCGCGGCCATGCCGGCTGCAGCCTCGATCAACGGCTCGAGATCCTCCGGACTGGAGGCCAACGCCTCGGCCAGGGGCTTGCTCAGGTAGGAGATCGCCGTCAGCGACCGAGCGGCGTCCTTCCGGAGCGGCTCAAAGGGCCTGGTCTCAATCAGCGACCGGCCCTTGCCACCGGGAAGGACGAGCTTCTCGAGATGGTCTGCCGAGCCGCCAACGGAGAGGACCACCCAGTCGTCCAGGACGCCCAGGGAGATGACGACGTCGAGCTCTTTGGCCCGTTCGATCACCCGGTCGAGCTGTTCGGAATCACCGATTTCATCGGCCATGTCATCGGCGATCTCGCCCCAGGGCAGGAGGCCGCCATCGAGCGTGAAGGTGACGATCTCGCCCCCCGGGATCGCGCGGCGTTCGAGCGAGCCTGACAAATCAGGAATCGAATCGACCAGCATCTTTGCCAGCACCTCCAGCCGCTTGATCTGAACCTGCCCGGCCTTCTGCTTCGTGGTCTTGAAGCCCCAGACCAGGTCAGGCACCACCACGAGGTCGAGGTTGTCAGCAAGCGTGGCGAGCAAGGCCTCCGCCTGGCCCATGCCCAGTGACATGGGAACGTCGAGTTCCACCTGCCGGCTGACCGGCACGATCCGCCCGCGGCCGACCGCTGCTTCGATGTCCTCCTCGATCACCTCGAGTTCTTCCAGCTCGAAGAACACGTCGCCACCGGCCCCCTTGAGCATCTGTGCGGTCTGCTGGGCCCGCTGCAAGAGCTTCACGAGCTTCACGAAGGCCACGCAGGAGGGCTCGCCGTAGAGGAAGGTGTCGCTCGCGACCATGTCGGCTAGGAGCTCCGCTGCCTCCTGGTTCTCCGGCAGTTCGAGAAAGGTGAGAAACATCGAGACCGGGCTGCCCGGCATCTCCTGCTGTTCCTGCCATGAGTCGAGGGCCCGCTTGAGCACCGGCAGTTCCTTGAGCCGGGCGAAAGCGTTGCTGTTGATCAGGCGGTCGTACTGCTCCTGAAGCCGGAGGGCCGACGAGAAGAAGGCGGCGTCGGCCGGCACCGTGGCGACTCCACTGCCGGTCAGTTCCTTCGGCACGGCGGCAACGGCCGTTCCCGCGATGAGCAGGGCCGCGACGAGAAGCCCGGCGGGCGCGGGACAGCGGCGACGAACGGTCGAGAACAGGCAGGACATGAACAACTCCTCTCGGGGACGGCAGGCGGGCCGAAAAATACACCGCGGTAGGGGCCCAGGTTTCTGATTCGCTGCCAGGGGCGGCGGGAGCCGTAAGATACGCGATCGGCGTGGCAGCGGACAAAGGCCGACTCGGCCGTCCGCGTCGCCGCCGGCGGAATCGCCGTCGGACCTGCAAGCACTCCCCGGGCCCGCCCGTCATGCTGATTGGTTCCACACGCATCGTCGACACCTTCGCCGAGGCCTTCCGCCTCCGCTTCACCCGGCTTGTGGTCACCGCCCACGACGCCCACTGGCTCTCCGCGGCTGTCGACGCGGCCTGCGGCTACGGCACGAGCGTGATCGGCTGCGACGCCGAGGCCGGCCGGGAGCTGGTGCTGCCCGCCAGCGCGACGCCCGATGGCCGCCCCGGGGCTGCCATCATGCTGTTTGCCTTCTCGGCCGAGGCCCTTGGCGAGGCGGTGGCCAATCGCGTCGCCCAGTGCCTCCTCACCTGCCCGACGACGGCCGTCTTCGACGGGCTGCCGGCCGCGACCGAACGCATCCCGCTGGGCAGCCACGTGCGGTTCTTTGGCGACGGCTTCGAGAAGACGAAGGTGATCGACGGCCGGCGGTACTGGCGGGTGCCGGTCATGGACGGCGAGTTCATGGTCGAGGAATCGGCAGGCGTCGCCAAGGGCGTCGGCGGCGGCAACTTCCTCATCCAGGGCGAGACGCTCGAGGCGACCCTGGCGGCGGTGCGGCGGGGCGTCGACGCGATCGCCAAACTGCCCGGCGTGATCACACCCTTTCCCGGCGGCGCGGTTCGCTCCGGCAGCAAGGTCGGCTCGCGGTATGAATCGCTCAAAGCTTCCACCAACGAGGCCTTCTGCCCCGCGCTCGCCGGCCGGGTCGCATCGGAGCTCGATCCGGCTGCCGCCTGCTGCATCGAAGTAGTGATCGACGGCGAGAGTGAAGCCGCCGTGGCCCAGGCCATGGCGTGTGGCATCCGCGCCGCCGCCGGCCCGGGCATCCCGGCGATCTCCGCGGGCAACTACGGCGGCCGGCTCGGCAAGTTCCACTTCCGCCTCCACGACATCCTCAGCCAGCGCAAACACGCATAGAAGCCCCCCGGCGCGAGCCGGGGGGACTGCGGGCCGTTGGGCCATCCCGGCCTCCGGAAGCCCACGCAACCGTCCACCACCAACCCGCCCAGAACGCTTTCCCAATCAACCAACGGACGCAGTGCAACCCTCACCGAGGCTCGGGGCGGGCCCGTACCATCTCGCCGGACGCTCGCTACGGGCATCCATGCCCTCCGCTCGCTCGTGGGAAACCTCGCTTCGCCTTCCGGGCTGCGCTCGGTTTCCCAACGCCGGCTCGATTGGCACGGGCCCACCCCTCGCGA
>CALGAS010000437.1 GCA_937959175.1 uncultured bacterium
ATGAGGAAGAGTCGGCTCATGCGGAGAATTCTGCCACCGGCGCAGACCGCTTCCGGATCGCCTCAATGCGGCAACAGGAGCGAGCGTCGCGAAGGGGGGGGGCCGAACGTGATTGCTCCATGATTGCTCAGGGGCACCTCAGCCCGCACTCGTCGGCTGCGTGGCCTTCAGCCAGGTCTCTTCAACCGACCGGCTCGCTTTCATTGCGTCCTCGACGTTGGCGTGGGTGTAGCGGCTGGTGCTCTGGATACTCTTCTGCGAGAGAAACTTTCCGACTGTCGCCTGGCTGTGTCCCGCCCCTGATGCCCACGACGCCGCATTGTGCCGGAGGTCGTGTATCCGCACCTTTTTGAGCTTTGCTGCCGTCCGGATTTCGTCCCAGGCATGGTCGGGATTCATGATCGGCATCCCCGGCTTTCGTCCCGGGAAGACGTATACGGCATCTTCTTCGGCCTCTGCTTTTCGCCGCCTCAGTATCTCAAGCACCGTGTCACTGAGCGGGCAGATGTTGGGCTCGTTGTTCTTCATGGTTTCGGGCGCGTCGATAATCAGCCGGTTTTCCAGATCGATGTTTTCCCACTTCAATTCACGGACGTTGCTGAGCCGTCTCCCCGTCAGGGCAACGACCGCGAAAAAGTCGCACCAAAACTGCCCCTTGGCCTGCATCGCTGCGTAGAGTCGCTTCGCCTGCGCTGGCGTCAGCCGGACTTCCCGCTTTGGCATTTCAAAGCGGATGTAGGTCTCTCCAGTCATTGGGTCGATCGCCGGGTTCGGCTCATTCCATCTGCCCATCCTGCGGGCAAACTCGAACAGGTTTTTGCAGACCTGCAGGAGTTTGTTGGCCTGGGCCGGTGATGGCTTTAGGCGCTCGGCATCTTCGCGGCCAACCGTGCCGATCGTTTCGAATAACCCTGGCAGATTCTTTGCCAGCCAGTGCAGGTTTTTCTCGCTGTGACGCTGCAGATGGGCTTTGTAGAGTTCGTCGTAGGCCTTGATCGTGGTCGGACGCAGGGCACGCCGCCGCCGTGACATCGAGAACTTGCCGGTCGAGATCGCATCGATGTACTGCGGCCAAATCTCTGCCAGGGCAGGGGAGTTGTTCGAGGCCCTGCGTTTGGGAATCGTCGCCTGGGCTTCCGGGTCGTACCTCAGTTCGTTGCAGCGTTTCCTGGCAGCCTCGAGGGAAACGGCATTGGGTCCGGAAACTTCGCCGATCCGTTGATTGACGACGGTGCCGGCCCGGTGATCGCGACCGTAGCGATAGAAGACACCACCGCGGCGGCCGACCCGCACCACCAGCTGCTGACAGCGGTCGTCCCGCCACAGTCTTCGGCCACCGGTGTCGGCCACGAGTTGGCAGGCTTGCCGGAGCCGATCGGGGGTGAATGCGAACGAGGGTCCGTCGAAGACCCGGGCTTCGTTGCCGGGGCGCTTGGCCATTCGATCCTCCCGAAATCAAAAACTGGATTACAACTGGATTACACTTTGCCTTCAACTTCGCGAGATTTCCGCAGACTTTTGCCGATTTTTGAAAGACGGCTGACGGTGCGAAAAACCGCTGAAAAGAAGGCGTAAAGCAGTGTTTTCGCCGGAATTATAGCGGGTTCCTGCGAGCGCGTGCAGGGAAGAAAGAGGGGCGAAGAACCACAATTCCAATGTGGCTGCTAGCCAATTCGCGTACCCTCCAAGCACGAGTTTTTTGAGTTTTTTCGGAACTCCTCAGCAAACTTGACAACAACTTGACAACAGCGAAGCCCGCGGATTCGCAAGCCCGGAGTCTACCCAACGCTGCCCCCCAGGCCAACTGATCAGGAGGCCGAGATTCTGCCGCCCCTCCGAATCCGCCCAGCCTGAGCAGCCGAGCGCCGGC
>CALGAS010000438.1 GCA_937959175.1 uncultured bacterium
GGACTGGCTCCGAGCGAAGCGAGGTGCCTGTACCCTTTTCCAACCCGAGGACGCGTGGAATACGGGTTCGTGAGGGTGTGACCGTGCCGTGGAGCCGGCGTTGCTGGCCGAGCGAGGCCATGGATGGCGAGAGCGAGGCCAGCATCGAGCGAGCGGAGGCCAGGCGGGCACCGATCCGCCGGAGGCGGATTGGTCGCGACGTGAGCGTCCGGGCGACACGGCACGGCCGCCCCCGAAGCCCGCGCGAGGTGAACTCCAGCCCAATCGGCCCGCCCCAGGCAGCCCGCCCGGGTGGTGATACACTCCACTTCTCTTGGCGGCACTCTATCGCGGCCGTGTTTGTCGAGGAGGACCACTGATGGCCGATAGAGCATCACCCGACCAGACCGTTGCCCGCGACCGCAGCCTGCTCGAGGCCGCCCAAAAGCGGGGCCCGCTGGCCACCCTGGCCGCCTTTGTCAAGCTCTCCGGACCGGGCTGGCTCCAGTCGGCGATCACCCTCGGGGGCGGCTCGCTGGCCGGCTCGCTCTATCTGGGCGTGATCGGCGGCTACGACATGCTCTGGCTGCAGCCGCTGATGATGATCCTCGGCGTCGTGATGCTCTCGGCGATCGCCTACGTCACCCTCTCGACCGGCGAGAAGCCCTTCGGGGCGATCAACCGCCACATCAATCCGGTCCTCGGCTGGGGCTGGATCATCGCCGCCACGATGGCCAATCTCGTCTGGGCGATGCCGCAGTTCTCGCTGGGCACGGCGGCGATCCAGCAGAATCTCTTCCCCGACGTATCGTTCCTGGCCGGCCGGCAGGGGGAGTGGCTCTCCGCCGGGGTGCTCTTCGCCCTGGCGGCGGCGGTCGTCTGGTTCTACGACTCCGGCAGCCAGGGGGTGAAGATCTTCGAGCGGATCCTGAAGGGGATGGTCGGGGTGGTCGTGCTCAGTTTCTTCGGCGTCGTCGCCGCGATGACGGTCAAGGGCCAGCTCGACTGGGGCCGGATCGCCGCTGGATTCCTGCCCGATATCTCCCTCCTTTGGCGGCCCGTCGCCGACCTGCAGGGCTTCATCGACACCTCCGGCGACCCTGCCTACTGGACCGCCGAGATCCTCAGCCAGCAGCGGCAGCGGATGATCGCGGCCGCCGCGACCGCCGTCGGGATCAACATGACCTTCCTCCTGCCCTACTCGATGCTCCGCAAGGGCTGGGATCGCGCCTTCCGCGGCCTGGCCGCCTTCGACCTCTCGACCGGCTTGTTCATTCCCTTCCTGGTGGCCACCAGCTGCGTCGTGATCGCCGCGGCCAGCCAGTTCCACGCCCAAGCTGACACGAGCGTCGTGGATCGGCCCGCCGCCGAGGCGACCGGCCAGTATCGGGCCAACCTCGTCGCCCGGCTGACCGCCGGCGAGGCGGAAGCCGCCAAGCTTCCGCAGGCCGAGCTCGACGCCCGACTCGATGCCCTCCCCGAAGCCGACCGCCAGCTGGCCGCGATGCTCGTCAAGCGAGACGCCTTCGACCTGGCCGGATCGCTCGAAAATCTCTTCGGCTCCGGCGGCCTCACCCAGAAAGTGTTCGGCATCGGCGTTTTGGGGATGGCGATCTCGACGATCATCATCCTGATGCTGATCAACGGCTTCTGCGTCACCGAGATGCTCGGGGCGGCCCCCTCCGGCAGCCTCCATCGGATCGGTTCGCTGCTGCCGGGGATCACCGGCAGCCTCGGATTCCTCTACCTCTGGAGCAACGCCGACGCCAAGTTCTGGCTGGCGGTGCCGACGAGCAACTTCGGGATGGTCCTTCTCCCGATCGCCTACGTGACGTTCTTCCTGATGATGAACAGCCGCTCGCTGTTGGGCGACGCGATGCCCACCGGCGGGCGTCGCCTGGCCTTCAACCTGGCGATGCTGGTAGCGATCGCGGCGGCGACCGTCGGGGCGGCCCTCAGCATCTGGACCAACATCGGCTGGTGGGGCGTAGCCGCCGCCTCCGGCTTTATCCTGCTGGCGGCCGTCGTCGGGCTCGTCCTGCCCCGCCGGGCCGGAGCCTGAGCAGGCCCCTCGGCAGAATCGTGCCGACCAACCAAGCGGAGAGGACGGGATTCGAACCCGTGGACCAGCTTTTGACCGGTCACGTCTTTAGCAAAGACGCGCATTCGACCACTCTGCCACCTCTCCGAACCGGCCTGCCGGCTCCCTGCTGAACCCTGCGGTCGCCTTGCCCAAACGGGGAAAGAACGAACGGGTGCAGCGAGGCTGCGGCTCCGGCCAGAATCCTCGTGGCATCGAGGAACCCTGTGACGACTATTCTGGACGTCTTGAACCCGTCCCGCAAGGAGGCGGCCCCTGGCATGGCCCGGACGTTCCATCTGCTCACCGTCGCCGCTCTGCTGGCCTGGCTGGCCGGCCCGGGCCGGGCTGCCGAGATGCTGGCCGCCTCGGTCTCGAGCGTCACTGCCGCCGACGCCGCCCGCCACGTCGAAGCCCTGGCCGACGACGCCTTCGAGGGCCGTGAGGGGGGCACTCGGGGCGGTCGGGCGGCCGCCGCCTACATCGTCGAGCAGATCGAGCCCCTCGGTTTCAAGCCTGCCGGTGACGACGGCTCCTGGTACCAGGCCTTCGGCGCGGGCCTCCGCAACGTTCTGGCCCTCCTGCCGGGCCGCGACCCCGGCCTCGCCGGCGAACTGGTCGTGGTCGGAGCCCACTACGACCATGTCGGCTACGGCACCGAGCGGAACAGCTTTGGGCCCTTCGGCTTCGTCCACAACGGGGCCGACGACAACGCCTCCGGGGTGGCCGGCCTGATCGAGGTGATGGAAGCCCTCCAGCGGCTTCCCGAGCCGCCCCGGCGGTCGATTCTAATCGCCTTCTGGGACGGTGAGGAAAAGGGGCTGCTCGGTTCGAATCACTTTGTCCGCGAGCGGCCGGCGTTGTTGGTCGAACACCGGCCTGTCTTTTCGATCAACCTCGACATGATCGGCCGGCTTCGCAACGAGCGGCTGGTGGTCTACGGTGCCCGCACGGCCGAGGGGCTCCGCCGGCGGCTGGTGGCGGCCAACAACGATCCCCGGGCCGCAGCGGGCCTGGAACTCGCCTTCGACTGGGACATCCTCGAAGACTCTGACCACTATCCGTTCATCGCCGGTCGGGTGCCGACGCTCATGTTTCACACCGGCCTGCACGACCAATACCACCGGCCCAGCGACGACGTCGAACTGGTCAACTTCGACGGCATCCCTCCGGTGGCCCGGCTGACGCTCGCCATGGCCACCGAGATCGCCGAGACGCCGCAACGGCCGCTGTTTCGGGCCGCCGCCCAGGCGGAGTCGAACGCCACCCGTCGGCGACTGGAGGAGCGACGGCCGCCTGGCGGACCCTCCCGCGGCCGCTGGGGGATCGTCACCCGGGCCGACCCGGGCGAGCCCGGCACGCCGATCGTGATCGCCGTGACCTCGGGAAGTCCTGCCCGGCGGGCGGGCCTGCAGCCTGGAGACCGCCTGCTTGCCGTCGCAGACCGCTCGCCCGCCAGCCAGGCGGAGATGGTCGAGCAGTTGCGACTGGCCGGTGACGAGTGTCGCGTCACGGTCGAGCGGCGGGGCCGCACGCGCGAGATCACCATGCGGGTGGTCGAACAGACGAGCGAATCATCATCTGAAGACAAAGAGGCCGACGAAGCCGCCCACCATGACGACTAGTCGTCGTCGTCGTCGTCCCAATCCTCCTCGTCGTCGTCCTCTTCCCAGTCCTCGTCTTCCTCTTCGAAGTCGTCGCCCTCTTCCTCATCGTCGTCGTCGTCGTCGTCGACTTCTTCCCACTCCTCGCCGTCTTCTTCCTCGTCCTCCTCGTCCTCGTCGTCGTCCTCGTACTCCTCCTCGTCATCGTCTTCGAAGTCGTCGTCGTCCTCGAAGTCATCGCCGTCGTCCTCGTCGTCGACCCGGGCAAGCACGCCCACCCGGGCGTTGCCGCCCTCCGGGGTGCCGGAGGCCGCTGCCACTTCAAAGAGATCCTCGGCGGCAAGGAGCTCGGGAAGTTCGCTCCAGGTGAACACCTCCGCGGTCGAAACGCTCTCATCGCCCCGGCCACGCTCAGCAATCGTCACGGCAAAACCTCCAGGTGTCTTCTCGAAGACCATCGTAATACGGAACCCTTTTTGTGGAACCTTTTTCGGGACTGTCTGTCCCGAACGCTGTCGACCAAAATCAATACCCGATGGAGGATCCATCGTCCAATCCAACGGATGAAAAAATCGGTTGGCAGGCCACCTCGGCCAAAAGTGTGGCTGGTCTCCCGCCGGCTTGCAAGCGGTCGGCGGGCCGGTTTCAGGGCTCGTCGTCGTCATCCTCCACCGGCGGGCCGGCCAGGGTCTCGATCGGAGGCAGGTCCTCAATTTTTGACAGCCCGAAGACGGCCAAAAACCGCCGAGTGGTGACGTAGACGTTGGGGCGGCCCAGTTCCTCGGCCCGGCCGCCGATCGCCACCAGGTCCCGCTCGAGCAGTTGGCGGAGCATCTCCTCGCTTCCAACTCCCCGGATCGACTCGATCTCCGCCCGGGTGACGGGCTGGCGGTAGGCCACGATGGCCAGGGTCTCGAGTCCTGCCGCCGAGATTCTGGCGGCCGTGGGGTGCTCCTGGAGACGGCGAATCCACGGGCCAAAGGCGGCCCTGGAGAGCAGCTGGAAGCCGCCGGCGATCTGCTCGACGCGGATCGCCGACCCGGACGCGTCCTGAAGCCGCCGTAGCTCCCGCAGCAGCGTGCGGGCCCGCGTTCCGTCGGGAAGTCGGGCTAGCTTGGCCAGCCGCCTGGTCGCGAGCGGTTCCCGGGCCAGAAACAAGGCGGCCTCAAGCCGGGCGAGTTCCTCCGAACGGGGATGCTCGCCGACGGGGTGTTTCGGGCCCACGACAGCCGGTGGAGCCAGCAGCCAGTCGGTGCGACGGCGTCGCCGCGCCAGGCCTGGATCAATCAGGGCCGGATGACTGGAAAAATCGACGGCCGCCAGGCAATGGCGGAGCGTGCCTCGGGCTGACCGGCCGGGTTTCATCGCGTCTTCCAGAGCGAATGCGGCAACCGGCGGCGGACCGCTGCCGGCCGAACCGGTCTCAGTATCGCGTGCCGCCGCCCGCCGCGTCTGCCCGGGCGGCCAGGCGGCCACGCCAGGCGTCGACCTGCCGCTCGAGCCCCGCCATCGCTTCTGCCGGGCTCGCAGCGGCCGCTTGAAAGACCCGCTGCAACTGGCCGGCTGCGTCGATCGCCACGCGACAGGAGGCGACGTGCATCCCCGGGACGCCCTCAAGCGGCCGGGTCTCGATCGCGGCAGCGCCCAGCGAAGCCAGCCGAGCCCGGGTGGTCGGCAACTGCCCGGCTGTGGCTGCGGCCCCTGCCGAGGCACCGGGCGGGGGCGGCGGTGAGGCCGCTGGCGTCATCTGCTCGGCCGCTTGGGCCGGCTCACCGGCCGACTCTGTCGTCAGTGGGCTGGTCCATTCATCCCAGCCGACCTGATCACAGACGGCCGCCCGCGCCGCCGACCAGACCTCGGCCGGCACGTGGTGCGAGAACATCGCGAGCGCCGGCACCACGATCATGCAGACAAACAGCAGGCAGGTTCGAGCCTTCATCGCCCACCCGGTCGCGCTGGCCGGGCTCCGTCCTCGGGAGCCGGAGAGGCTAGCGACCTGCCCAGCACCGGGCAATCCGGAATCCAGCTCGGGAAGGCCTCGCGGAAGGGCCCTTTAGCCCGCCTCTGGCGTCTCAAGGGCCCTGACGACGACCGGCCGCTCCGCCGGGGGCTTGCCAAGGCTCCGGGGCTCGAAGTGGGGCACACCGGCTGCGACCGTCACCGGCGTGCGAAGCCGTCCCTGCATCACCAGGCCCCGGACGAGCTGGGCTGAGAGCATTTTCTGGAGCCGCGTCCGGACCGCATCGACGCCGATCCGGCCGGGCTCCACAGCGGTCACTGTCACCAGGTGGACCCCGAATCGGGTCACAAACGGCTGGGAGACCCCGCCCTTGGCCAGGTCGTAGGCCTGGCTCGAAAAGGTATCGAGCATCGGCCCGTCACGACTGATCCAGCCAAGGTCGCCTCCGCTGCGGCGGCTGGGGCCAGCCGAATGTTTCCGCGCGGCCTCGGCGAAGGAGATGCGGCCCTGGATGATTTGCCGCCGCAGCCCGGCAGCCTGGCCGAGCAGGCCCTCCACGCCACCGTCGGCGCGGCTGCTGTCGGGCCGGAGGATGATCTGGCTGACCCGCAGCTTGGTACCGTCGAGCTGCCGGCGATTTTTTTCAAAGGCTTCGGCCACGAGGTCACTGGTGATGCGGGGCCTGACGAACTTGTCGAGCCGAATCTCCAGCGATACCTGCTCCCTGACATCCTCGATCGTCCGGCCGGTCCGGCCGAGGACGATTCCAAAGTCGCCCTCCCGGCCAACGACCTGATCGCGGAGCCTCGAGACGCCCTCCTCGATCTCCTCCTGGGTGGCCTTGATGCCCGCCTCGTCGAGGATCGAGATCAGCACCCGCTCGTCGATCAGCTGCTCGAGCACGGCCGCCTCGGCCCGCTGCCGCTGCTCGCCCGGCGGCATGCTCGCCATGCCCAGCCGCTTCATGACCGCCGTCACGTCGCCGCGGGTGATCGGCCGGTCGCCGCAGCGGGCGACAAC
>CALGAS010000439.1 GCA_937959175.1 uncultured bacterium
CACGAACTCCACCTCCGTCTGATCGATGACCATGACTACCTCGAACCGCTCCCGGTCGCCGATCATGCAGAGGACCGTCCCGGGGGTGAAGGTGGCGCCGAGATTCTCCGGATCGAGGGCATGGCCGGTCCAGCCCGGCAGCCGGCCGGAGGGATCGGGCCGCTCGGGCACGCCCGGGGCCGGCAGCACGACGCCCGCCCGCGGGGCGACGAGCGTCAGCTCTTGGCGATCCCGCCGCTTGCGGGACAGCTGCTCACCGACGCTCTTGAGCGTCTCACTCACCGTGCCGATCTCGAGGGCCGCCGAGGGATCGCTGTACCGCTCCCGCTGGAGGCTCGCCAGCCGGCTCTCGGCATCCCGCCGGCGGCCCTCGAGCTCGGCGATTTCGAGGTCGAGCTCCAGGCTCGAAAGCTCGGCGAGCGTCTGGCCCTTGACCACTTCCTCGTCGGGCTCGACGAGCAGTTTCTCCAGCCGCCCGGCCTCCGAGACATACACCGTCTCCTCGCCGCGGGGCCGCAGCTCCGCCGCGCACCAGACCCGCTGGGGCAGCGGAATCAGGGCGATCGCCGCGATCGCAAGCCCGGCCACCAGAATCGTCGTGGTCAGATTCGTTGCCTTCACCTCGTCTCGCCTCCCGGGAACCTTCAGAAACTTGATCATCCCCTGCATCGGCCGGACCACCAAGCCCCAGATCGCCGCCCCCGCCAGGATCTGGCCGATCACCTGGAGGCGATAGGGCTTGAAGACATTCCAGACGAACAGAAAGATCGAGAGCGTCACGAACCAGCCGTAGAGGCTCGAGGCGACGGCATAGAAGGCAAACCATCCGAGTTTCCGCTGCGGCAGGAAGGGATCATCGGGCTGCTTGATCCCGAGACACCACTTCGAAGCCAGCCGGCCGAGAATCGTGGTCGCCTTCTGGCGGAGGTTCGGGATTTCCAGCACGTCGGAGAGAATGTAGTAGCCGTCGTAGCGGAGGAGCGGGTTGGCGTTGAAGAGGATCGTCGACACGCTCGAGACGAACATCACGTCGAGGCAGAGCTGGTTGAAGATGCCGGCATTGGAGTTCCACCAGAGGTAGGTCGCGATCGCCGCTAGGACCACCTCGACGTACATCCCGGCCGCCCCGATCGCCGCCCGCTTCCACTTGTTGGGCAGCATCCAGCTGTCGGAGACATCGCAGTAGAGGCAGGGCGTGAAGACGAGAATCATCACCCCCATCTCATGGCACTCGCCGCCGTAATACTTGCAGGAGAGGCCGTGGCCGAACTCGTGGAGGACTTTGGTGACGCCCAGGGCGATGGCGAGGTAGAGCCAGTTGCCGGCGGCGAAGAACTGGTGGAACTCAGGCAGCTTCGAGCGGAAGACGTCGAAGTTGATCAGCACCAAGAGCAGGGCCGAGAGGACAAAGCTCATGAACACGGCGATCGCCGCCGGGGCGAAGATCCAGCCGAGCCAGGGGTTGAGCCGCTCGAGCATCCAGTCGGGATCGATGCCCCGAAACCGCAGGGCCATCACATTCGAGATCCAGGCGACCCACTCCTTCCACTTCCGCTGCCGCCGCCGCTCGAAGAGCTGCGGCCCCTGCCCCGGCCGGTCACCGATCACCAGCCCCGAGCGATGCAGCGTGCTGACAAACCGGGCCAGTTCCTCGACCGTGATCCGGCGAGGCGGAAACCGCTCCTCGAACTGCTCCTTGAGATCCTCGAGGCTCGTCTCGCCGTCGAGCATCTCGAGGAGGGCATACTCCTCCGGCCGAAACCGGAAGTAGTGGAGGGAGATCGGGTCTTTGACGACAAACCAGGCCTGACCCTGGTAGACCTGACGGTTGACGTCGAGATCGCCCCGCTTCCGCAGGCCGACCGACCGCGTCGTGCTGGAGCGAAAGGCCTCGGCGGTGGCCATCAGCGGGCCTCTCCGACCGGCTCCCCTGCTCCGAGCGGCCCCCTGGCTTCAATGGGCTCCTTCTTGGTCGCCGGCGGCAGCGGGGCCTGGGCCGAGTGGATCGTCATCGTGACGAACTGGCCGGCCCGCAAAAGCCACTCGCCGTCGTCCTGACGATTCTCGACCTCCGCCACGACCCGGTAGTTGCCGCTCTCCATTCGCGGCTTGACGTTGAAGATTCGGCCGGCGAACGATGCCTCCCGGCCGCCTGCCAGCCGGGCTGCGACCGTCACCGGCCGATCGCGGACATCGCCCGGATTGAAGCGGGCGGCGTCGACGTAGCCCTCCACGTAGAGCCGGTCGGTGCGAATCAGCCGGGCCAGCGGATCACCCGGCTGGAGCCACTCGCCCTCGTGGGCGAAGACCTCTTCGACCTCGCCATCGAGCGGTGAACGGATCACCCGCCGCTCGATCGCCTTGTCGGCCGCCTCCACCTCGACCCCCTTGCTCATCGCGTCAAGCGCGGCCAACTGCCGCTCGAGTTCAGCCTGCTCGATCTGGAGGCCGGTCTTCTCCCATTCGAGCTTGAGCCGCTCCCGCTCGACCTCGGTGACCGAGCCCGGGCTGCGGGTGTGGGAGTCCTCCGCCTTGCGGTAGGTCATCTCGGCCACCCCCTGGGCCTTCTTCGAGTAGCGGACGTCGACGTCACTCTCGGCCCGGGCCAAGGTCTGATCGTGTTCCGCCTGGGCTCGTCGCTTCTCCATCTGCGGCTGGTCGTCGTCGATCTTGGCGAGCACATCGCCCTTCGCGACCACCGCCCCCTGCCGAATCACGAGCGTGACCACGACGCCCGGCTCACGGGCCGGCACCTCGACCTCGTCGATCAGCGACACCAGGCAGCCCTCGATCACCGGCTCGGCCGCCAGGGTCGTGCAACACCAAACGGCCAAGAGCACCGCCCCAACCGTCTGAAAAAAAGGGGACATCCCCCTTTTTGCCGCCGCACCGTCATGGGTTCCGCCAACTTCCTCCGCGGCAAAAAGGGGGATGTCCCCTTTTTTCACCAACGCGGTGCTTCGCCCAGGGAGACAAGAGGCAATCGGCATCGGGAAGCTCCTACCAGAGACGAAACAGGATCTGGGTCTGAATGAAGGACAGCAGGTCATGGAACCAGACATAGCCGAGCGGCTGCTTGCCGCAGGCGATCCTCGCCGTCACGGTCGCTCCGGCACCGAGTTCTTCCTTCTCGTGCCGGTCGGGATCGATCGTGACCCGCACGAGCACGGTGTTGCCCTCCTCGCCGCGGACCTCGGCCTGCTCGTGGATCTCCTCAACGATGCCGTGATGGCGGGTGCCGGGGTCGGTCGCGAGGATGTAGTCGACCTCGAGATCCCGGCCCTCCTCCCGGGCCGCAACGGCCGCCCGGTTCACATGGCCGAGCCGGTCGTCGGGCATCTGCACCTCGAGCTCCCAGGAACGGGTCTTGTCGGCGATGCTCATCAAGACCTGCCCCTTCTCGACCGGCCGCAGCAGGAGCCGATCGCGAACCTGCCAGGTGACGATCACGCCGTCGATCGGGCTCTTGACCTCCAGGTCCCGCCGGCGAGCCTCCCAGAGCTTGAGCTGCTCATCGAGGCTCTCGATTTCCCGCTCGAGCTGCGCGGCCCGGCCCGCGAGCCGGACCTTCTCATCGGCCGAAATCTTCTGGTCTTCCAGGAGCGAGCGGCGGGTGGCCCGCAGCTGCTCCTCACTGGAGGCCTTGCGGCCGAGCACGTCGGCCAAGGCAACGTCGACCTCGGTGTTGCGGAGCCGGGCCAGCACGTCTCCCGCTTTGACCGCCGCCCCGTGGCGGACACCGTCTGCGAGCGACTCAACGACGCCGTCGATCCCCGCAAAGACCTCGCGGCGTTCGACCGGCTCGAGCGTGCCCTTTCCCTCGAGCCGCAACTCAGCCGGAATGAAGACCAGCGCGAGAATCGCCGCCAGCAGCACGAGCCCGGCGAGCACCGTCTTGGGGAGGTTGCGGGCGGTTGTGAGGACCTTCGACTTGCCGGCCAGGTTGATCAGCGGATAGAGCGGCAGGCCGGTGTGGTCGAGGGCGTTGGCCAGAGCCACCTTGCCGTGCTCGGCAACCAGTTCGACGCGGGCCTTGCGGCCGGCATCGACGAGGCTGGCCTGAAACCACTCCACCACGAGCGCCCCGATCGGATCGGGGGCGGTGGGCGGGGCCGCCTCGGCCTTGGCGACCGCGACCGCGTCGACGCCGCCCGGCTTGACGACGGGCGTCGGCCGCGGCTTCTCCAGCGGGATGATCGCCAGCGCCGTCGCGTGCGACTCGTCAATGTAGTTTTCGAGCTCCTCCTCGATCTGGGGCGGTAGCTCCCGGGAAGGGTCGGGATGCCAGAGCGGCTCCCCGGCCCGGGCCACCACGCGGACGAGCGCCTCGACCGCCTGGACGTCGTTGGCCCGCCGCTCGACGCTCTCCTGACCGCTGACCGCCTCGAGCCGAAGCTGCCGGCGGCGGCGGACGAGCACCCCGACCCGGTCGCAGCCGATGATCCGGCGGCCCTCGTTGGCCAACACGAAGGCCGTGGCCGCCGGGTCGAGGGACTCGTGCACCGCGCGGGCGAATCGCTCCACCTGGGCCAGGGCCGATTGCTGGGTGGAGAGGGCCGTCATCTGCTGTCGCTGCAGATAATCGCCCGCCACGACAGCCAGCTGCTGCAGGAAGACGAGATAGCCCCGCTCGACCTGCTCGTCCTGCGGCCGCTGGAAGACCTCGATCAACCCGGCCCGATTGCCCTCTCGCTCAATCGGCACGGCAATCAGGGAGAGGGCCGTCGTGTTGGCCGCCAGCGGCTTGCCGTCACCCCCGCTCACCTGCGAGCCCGGCGGCACGACCACGCCCGTTGGACTGCCAAGGAGGGCCTGAACCAGCTTCAGGTGGTCCTGCTCGGCCTGCGGCGAGCCGGTGACTCCCGTTTCAGCCAACCCGGCATGACAGACCGGCTCTGCCGCCTGACCCTCGCGGGCGACCCAGACGAGCCCCCCGACCGCCTCCATCGCCCGCAGGATGCGGTCGAGGAGGGCGGAGAAAAACTCCGCCTCGGCCATCTCGCCTCGCGAGAGCGCATCGACCTCCGCCACGAGCGCACGAATCTGCTCGCGGGCCCGGTAGACCTCCTGGGATTCGTCGATGCTCATGGCGGACCGGCTGGGTTACCCCGGAATCAGGCCTGGGCGGGGGGAGCCTGCTGGGGCTTGACCCGCTTCTGGACGTCGGTCTCGAGCGTGCCGAAGGCCTGCTCGTGGCGGGCCACGGCATGGCCCAGCGCGTAGGCGAGCCGTTTGGCAGTGAAGAAGTTGACGATGATCCGCTGCGTCAGCTGGATCGTCTCCGGCGAGTTGCCGCCCACCTGCTTGTTGAGGCCGAAGTCGACGATCAGCTCCTCGGGCGTCCCGGTGACCCGGCAAAAATTGGCGTAGGTGGCGGCGATGTGCGACTCATCGACGGGCACCTGGACGGGTTCGGGACGGGCGGACTGCTGCTCTTCGGCCATGGAAATCTCCGCGTTCTGAGTCGAGGAAACCACCGCTCCCCGCCGGACGACGGGATTTCAACGGCAGTTCTGGCCCAAAGTGTAACACCATCCTTCAGCGGGGGCCAACGCCGGGACACTCCCGCTGGCTCTGCTCGTTGCCCGATTGCTCGGGGCCGGGAGCAAGCCGCATTCCCCCCTCCCGCTCCAGCCACTCCGGTGACACAAAACGCCGCAGGATCGACCGGCACGAGCGGACGGCATCCCGCTCCCAGCGGTGCCCGGCACCCCGCTGATGAATCTCCAGACCGGCAAACGAGAGCCGGCAGGGCCAGCCTTTGGAGGCGGCGATGGTGTTGAAACGTTCAGCGATTCGCAGCGTCCAGGCAGCCCCCAGCGTTTCCCTGATCGCCAGATAGGCAGGCTCGATCGCACCGGCGACGCCACCTTCTCGGTCATCCCCCGCCGATGGTCGCCAGAGCGATTGACTGACCGCCAGCACTGCCCCGCCGGCAAGCGCGAGGCAGGCGGTCGCGGCCACCCAAGCCGGCACCGCTGCCGACTCGCCGAAGCCCACAAGCACTGGCCACACGACCGCCAACTGGCCCCCGGCCACAGCCGTCGCGGCAACGCCGTGTCGCGTCGCAACAAAGTTCAGCCAGCCGACGACGAGAAGCACAGCCAGGAGAATCCGCTCGATCAGGTGCACGTCGGGCATGCTGCCCGGCCGCACCAGCGCGGCCGAGGCCGCCGGCAGCATCAAGACGCCGGCGAGCGTGGCAACGATGAATTGCCAGACGCCGTGTTGCGGCCGCTTCGCTCCCAAGAGCGAGGCGGCCGGGCAGACTGCCAGGGCAGCGACGATGAGTCGCGTGGCCGCTGCGGCGGAGGGCTCAGTGAGCCAGCCGACCGCCAACGCGGCAGACTCACCAGCCAGAGCCGCAGCCGCCACAACCGCCCAGGCGGCCGCCGGCACGGCTGTTGTGCCGCGGGCGAGAAAGCAGCCCGCGGCCGCGGCGAGGGCGGTGACAATCGCGGCAGCGAGCATGAGGGCGGGTGGGGGCATCGTGGATACTGTAGTTGGCGAACGGAGGTTTGGTGGTAGTGGAAGCGGATTGGGCGTGTCGGTGGTGAGCAAGTGGTGGCAATCAGGTGTTGAGCGGCCCAACGGCCCGCCGTCCCCCCGGCTCGCGCCGGGGGGCTTCTATGGAAAA
>CALGAS010000440.1 GCA_937959175.1 uncultured bacterium
ACAACCGCCGAGGAACTTGCCCATCGCGGATTTACGCCGGCCTTCATCAAACGGTTCTTTGTGCCCTTCTTCGGCGGCGTCTTCCTCGAGCGGCGGCTCGATACCGCCGCCGTCGTCTTTCTCTTCGACTTTGCGATGTTCGCCCTCGGTCGGGCCTGCCTGCCGGCCGGCGGCATGGCTGCCATCCCCGCGCAGCTGGCTGCCGGGCTGCCGGAGGAGTGCCTGCGGCTGGGCTGCCCGGTTCGGCAGGCGGCCCCCGGCCGGGTCGAGCTTGCCAGCGGCGAGCAGTTTGCCGCTCCCGAGGTGGTGGTGGCGACCGACCGGGCGGCGGCGGCGCGACTGCTGCCGCCGGAATACGCGGCGAGTTGGCGGGAGCGGGCCGACAAATCGACCCGGCAGGTCGCCTTTGCCGCCGACCGCTCGCCGCTCGACTCGCCCACGCTGCTGGTGTCGGCCGATGCCTCGGGCCCGATTGACAATCTGACGGTTCCCTCGGATGTCGCCGCCGGCTACGCCCCTGCGGGAGCTGCGCTGGTGACCGTGTCGGTGCGGCAAGGCTTCGAGCCCGCTCCTGACGCCGACCTCGCGTCCGCCGTCCGGGAGCAGGCGGCCGTCTGGTTTGGCGCCACGGCCCGGGGCTGGCGGGAGTTGGCCACCGTCGAGGTGGCTCACGCGCTGCCCGATGAATCACCGGCCGCCCGCCGGCTGCGGCCCGCCTCGCCGCGGCTGGCCGACGGGCTTTTGCTCTGCGGCGACCACGCGGCCTCGGCCTCGATCAACGGGGCGCTGGCCAGCGGCCGACGGGCCGCTGAGACAATCCTCGGGGACGCGACCAGTGTTCAGCCGGAGGAAGAAACCGCATGAGTGAACAGATCGGTGTCGTCCTGATCTTCGCCGGCTTGCTGGCGGCGACGGTCGGCTTCGTTTGGCTGGTCGGCCGGGGCCTGGTGGTGCTTCTCGGCCGCCGCGAGGCGCGGGCGTTGCTCGTGCCGCTAGCCTTGTTTGGCGGCGGGCTCGTCCTGGGAGCGACGCCGTTTGTCTACCAGCGTGCCTACCAGGCAATCGTCGGATTCGGCGAGCGGGAGCGAGTGATCGAGGGAGAGCGGGCGATCGTCCTGACCGACTGGGACCGTGACGACTATGGGCTCTTGGCCGAGCGGCCCGACACGGTGATTCTCGAGATGGGCAATCCCGACGTTACCGACGAGACCCTCGAGCGGCTCCTTGAGATGCCGCGGCTTCGCGAACTCACGCTCAACGACTCGCAGGTCAGCGACGCGGGGCTGGCGATCCTTGCCCGGCTGCCGGCCCTCGAGGCCCTGCGGCTCGCCCGCACGAAAGTAACCCCCGAGGGGCTCGAGCGGTTTCTCGAAAGCCCGCCGGAGAACCTCCGGATGATCGACGTGTCGGGCAATGGGATCCCGACCAGAATCCTGCGGGCCTGGAAGAACGCAGCCCCCGACGGAGAGGAGCGACGCTATGTCAATTGAACGCACTCGTGACGGCAGCCAGCCCGCCCCGGGCGGCTTCCGGCTCGATGAGGACCAGCCCGGCAGCCTCGACAACGCCCGGTTTCTCTGCGAAGCCTCGGCGCTCGCCTATCTGCCGGCGGCCGAGGGCAAGGCCGCCTTCCAGCAGCTCCTCGGCCTCGACGCCCGACTGTTCAGCGTCGACAACACGCAGGCCTGGCTCGGTACCGACAAGGCGAACATCGTCGTCGCCTTCCGGGGCACCGAATCGCCGAGCACGATTGACGGCCTCAAGGACATCCTCCTGACCGACGCGATGAACCTGCTCGTGGTGCCCGAGGGCCGGCTCGGCCACGACCTGGCGGCCGCAGGGGTGCGGGCCCGGTTCCACAAGGGCTTCGCCGACGCGATCGCCGAGATCTGGCCGGAGCTCTCGGCGGCGGTCGAGGCGGAGGTGAAGCAGCGGGACCGGCCAGTCTGGATCACCGGCCACAGCCTGGGAGGCGCCCTGGCCCTTTACGCGGCCTGGCTCCTGAAGCGGAAGTTCATTCCGGTGCACGAGGTCTGCACCTTCGGTGCGCCGATGATCGGCAACAAGGAGGCCAGCGAGGCCTTCAACCGGGAGTTTGCGGGCAAGATCTTCCGCTACATCAACGGCCGCGATCCGGTGCCCAAGCTGCCGACGATGTCGCTGGTCGCCAACGAGTTTCTGCACGTCGACAGCGAGCGGCTGGTGGGGGGCGAGCCGGTCACGCGGCTGGTCGATCTGCTCGGCACGGTCGCCTCCCAGGCCGCCGACGGCATCCTTTCAGGCACGCTCCTCGACGAAGCCTGGCAGACCCTCAACGCCGAGGTGGCCAACCATTTCCTCGACCGCTATCGCGAGCAGTTGCGGGGGTAGGGACACGGATTGGGCGGGTTGGTCGTGAACGTCGCGTGGCCATCAGGAGGTGGGCGGCCCAACGGCCCGCCGTCCCCCCGGCTCGCGCCGGGGGGCTTCTATGGA
>CALGAS010000441.1 GCA_937959175.1 uncultured bacterium
TCGCCTTGGAGAGGCCCATCGCGTTGATTGGATAGACCGCCTTGTCGGTGCTCAAGACGATCATCCGGCTGACCCCCCGGGCGACCGCCGCATTCATCACATTCTCCGCTCCCAGCACGTTCGTGCGAACGGCTTCGAGCGGATAGAACTCGCAGGACGGCACCTGCTTGAGCGCGGCCGCGTGGAAGATGTAATCGCAGCCGTGGAGGGCGTCGGAGATGCTGTCGGCGTTGCGGACGTCGCCGATGTAGAACTTCAACTTGGGGTGATTGAGGCTGATCCGCATGTCTTCCTGCTTCTTCTCGTCGCGGCTGAAGACCCGGATCTCCCGGACGGCCGTGTCGAGGAAGCGACGAAGCACGGCATTCCCGAAGGAGCCGGTGCCCCCGGTGATCAGCAGGACCTTGTCATCGAACATGGCGTGTTCTCGCTCCGGGGCCGCCGCGGACGACGGGTCGAGAGTCAGTTGAAGGCATGCATTCGGCGGACGAGTTCCGGCCAGGGCGGGGGCACATAGCCGGTGGCGGCCCGGAAGCGGGACGCGTCGAGCGACCGGTCGATGACCAGTTCGTCGCTCGGCTCGATCACGATGTCCTTGCCGTACTCGGCCGCCACGAGCCGGAGGAGGGCGTCCTTGTCGATCGGCTCGGCGGCCACGTGGTAGAGCCCGTGCAGTTCGGGCCGCGTCAGGACATGGTCGCGGATGACGCAGGCGAGCTCCACGGTCGGCAGGCCCGAGAAGACGGCCCTGCGGAAGCCCTTGACCGGGCCAGTCTGGGCGAGGAACCAGCCCACGAGGCTGCGGCTTCCGGACTGCTCGGTGCCGATGATCGACGTTCGCAGGGTGATCGCATGGGGGGCATCGACCTCCCCGAGCAACTTGGAGCGGCCGTAGAGCGTGGTCGCATCAGGTTCGTCGGCCTCGCTGTACATCCCCTTCTTGCCCGAAAAGACGCAGTCGGTGCTGATCTGGACCAGCCGGGCTCCGCCCAGGCGACAGAGCTGGGCCAGGCGATGGGGGAAGAGCGTGTTCCGCGGAATGGCCTGCAGCAGATCGTCGGCGTCGGCCACCTGCTTGACGACGCCGACGCAGTTGATGACCACGTCGGGCCGAACGGCCGCCAGAGCCCTCACGACCGAGTCGTGGTTGTCGATGTCGATACCGGTCAGCAGGCGGGCCGCCAGCGGCTCCCGGAAATACCGGCGGGCCGCCTCGCTGCGGGCCGTGGCCGCGACCTCGTGCTCTGAGTGCTCGCCAAACACGCGAAACATCGCGTTGCCGAGCATGCCGGAGGCACCGAAGACGAGGATTTTCATCGGCCTGACCCTGCCGGGTGGGGACGCCGTTCACGAGCTGTCGCACCCCGCGACACCACGGATACCGCGCACCTCTGAGAAGGTGACGGCCGGCGAACGGGGCGGCCTCCACGGTGGTCGGGATTGTGCGAGCAGGCCGCCCGCATCGGCAAGACTGATCTGTCCTCGCGCGGCCGCGCGGGAAAAACGGAGCTCTACCGGGATGCTTGAAGCCTCCGCCGGCCGCTCACCCGACCGCCCCGCCCGGTCACCTTGACCCCTGGGCCGCCTGACCGCGACAATCCGGGGTTGCTCGACGTTTTTGCGGTTCCGGCACCCCGACAGCCCCCCGGCAGCCGCCCTGCCCGCCGTCGCCGCCGGCGGGATTGACCGAAACCGCTCCCCTCTTCCCTGCTCCGAAACTCCATGGAAACCCTCGAACGCCTCTGGGACGCCCTTTCCGGCGGCGCCGCCGCCCTGAGTGGCCGCGTTGAACGCGCCATCACGGGGCTGTTCGGCTCCTCCAATGCCCGCTACCTCCGCAAGCTCGAGCCGCGGATCGAAGCCATCAACCTGCTCGAGCCCCGCTACCAGGCGATGAGCGATACGGAGCTCACCGGCCAGACCGCCGAGTTCCGCCGTCGGCTCGCCGCCGGAGAGACGCTCGACGACCTGCTCGTCGAGGCCTTTGCCGTCTGCCGCGAGGCCGGCCGTCGCTGGCTGTCGATGCGGCACTACGACGTGCAGCTGATCGGCGGGATGGTGCTCCACTCGGGCGCGATCGCCGAAATGATCACCGGCGAAGGCAAGACCCTCGTGGCCACGCTCCCGGCCTACCTCAACGCGCTCGAGGGCAAGGGCGTCCACGTCATCACAGTCAACGACTACCTCGCCCGCCGCGACATGGAGTGGATGGCTCCGCTCTACATGGGCCTCGGGCTCACCGTCGGCGCGATCCAGTCGGGCATGGACTCCGGCCAGCGGCAGAAGGCCTACGCCTGCGACATCACGTACGGCACCAACAACGAGTTCGGCTTCGACTACCTCCGCGACAACATGCGGATGGCCGCCCGTGGCGACGACCGCTTTCCCAAGCACATGCAGCAGGCCCAGGGCCCGCTTCATTACGCGATCGTCGACGAGGTCGACAACATCCTGATCGACGAGGCCCGCACCCCGCTGATCATCTCCGGCCCCGCCCACGACGACATCACCAAGTATGCCCGGGCTGACAAGATCGCCCGCCAACTCAAGCCCGACGTCCACTTCGAGGTCAAGGAGAAGGAGCACACCGTCGCCCTCACCGAGGAGGGCGTGCGGACGGCCGAGAAACTCGCCGGTGTGGAGAGCTTCTACACCGTCGGCAACATGGAATGGCCGCACCTGATCGACAACTCGCTCAAGGCCCACCACCTCTACAAGCGGGATGTCAACTATGTCATCCAGGGGGGTGACATCGTGATTGTCGACGAGTTCACCGGCCGTCTCATGCCGGGGCGGCAGTGGTCCGACGGCCTTCACCAGGCGGTCGAGGCCAAGGAAGGGGTCAAAATCAAGGAGGAATCCCAGACCCTCGCCACCGTCACCCTCCAGAACTTCTTCAAGCTCTACGACAAGCTCTCGGGCATGACCGGCACGGCGATGACCGAGGCCAACGAGTTCTGGAAGATCTACAACCTCGACGTGATCGCGATTCCTCCCAACCGCGGCCTCCAGCGGGTCAACCATCCCGACGTCATCTACCGCACGGAACGAGAGAAGTGGATCGCGGTCGCCGACGAGATCGAACGGATCAATCGCTGGGATACCCTCGCCCTGACCGACGGCACCTGGAAGACGGGGACGATCACGAATGAGAGCGACACGGAGGTGAGTTTCCAGGAGAAGGGGCAGAAAGAAACGGCTGTGATTCCTCGCGGGGAGATCAAGGAGATTCAACGGCGTGGCCTGCCGATCCTGGTCGGCACCGTCTCGATCGAGAAGAGCGAGCGGCTTGCAGCGCTGCTTGAGAAGCGGGGGGTCGACCATGCCGTCTTGAACGCCAAGCAGCACAAGCGGGAGGCCGAGATCGTCGCCCAGGCGGGCCGGCCGGGGGCCGTCACGATCGCCACCAACATGGCCGGCCGCGGCACCGACATCATCCTCGGCGGCAACCCCGACACGCTCGCCTGGGCCAAGCTCCAGGACACCTATCCGACCCGGCTCGACGTGCCCAAGGAGGAGTGGAAGTCGCTCGTCGAGGAGATCGCCACCCGTGACCGGATGAAGGAGCATGGCGAGCAGGTCCGCACGATGGGCGGCCTGCAGATCATCGGCACCGAGCGGCACGAGTCGCGGCGAATCGACCTCCAGCTCCGCGGCCGCTGCGGCCGGCAGGGAGATCCGGGCAGCAGTCGGTTCTTCCTGTCCTTGGAAGACGACCTGATGCGGATCTTCGCCGGGGAGTGGGTCAAGAACGTGCTCACCCGGCTCGGCATGCAGGATGGGGAGGCGATCGAGAGCCGGATGGTGACCCGGCGGGTCGAGGCGGCCCAGAAGAAGGTCGAGGAGCGAAACTTCGAGGTCCGCAAGAACCTCCTCGAGTACGACGAGGTGATGGACGAGCAGCGGAAGCGGGTCTACGGCTTCCGGCAGCGGATCCTCGACTTCACCGACGGCGACGCCGACTGCCGGGAGATGATCCTGGAAATGGTCGACCGGCAGATCGACGAGCAGATCGGAACCTTCCTCGACAAGGACTACGGACCCCAGTCCTACGCATCCTGGGCCTCGGGCCATCTCTCCTGCGAGCTTGATGGCAACGACTTCCGAGGCATGACGGCCGACGAGGCCGAGCGGCTGGCGGTCGACGAGGCGATCCGGCAGTCGGAGACGCAGATCTTCGAGGCCGTCGAGGAGAATCTCCCCGCCGGCGAGGACGAGAGCGAGTGGAACTGGGGAGCGCTCGCCTCGTTTGCCAATGCTCGCTGGAAGCTGTCGGTCAACGACCGCGAACTGAAGCGGGTCGGGCGGGACGAGATCGTGGGCCATCTCCAGGAACGGGCCCGGGAGGCGATCGAGAAGACCGACTTCTCGGAGGGCCGCCGGTTTCTCGATCCTGAGTTCGGCCTGCGGACCGCCTGCGGCTGGACGGAGTGGCGGTTTGGCACGCCCGTGGAGGCGGCCGAAATCGAGTCGCTCAAGACCGACGGGCTCGACGCCGAGGCCTTCAAGACGCTCGTCCGCGACAAGGCCCGCGCGGCCTACCGGCAGCGGGAGATCGAGTATCCGGCCCTGGTGGGCCTGGCCCATTTTTCGGGCCGCCAGCCCGACGGCTCCCGCCGGCTCGACCGCGAGGGCCTGCTCGCCTGGGCCCAGGAACGGTTCGATCCCGGTCTCGCCGCCGGTGATCTCGCGGCCAACGATCTCGACGAGCTCCGGCGGGTGCTCGTGGCCGCCAGCACCCGTCGCCACGACAAGGGGGACGACCCGCGAAATGAGATGAAGCGGATGGAGCGGGCGGTGCTGCTCCAGATTCTCGACAACGCCTGGAAGGATCACCTCCTGGCGATGGACCACCTCCGCTCGAGCGTCGGCCTGCGTGGCTACGCCCAGGTCGATCCTAAGGTGGAGTACAAGCGGGAGGGCATGAGAACCTTCGATCTGATGTGGAAGGGCATCGACGAGCGGGTGGTCGACATCGTCTACCGGATCGAGCAGGTGGAGGAGAGCGCCCTCCGCAGCACCTGGCACGAAACCGCCGCGGTGCATGCCGAAGCAGCCAGCGCGGCCGACCTCGCGGGTCACCAGGCCGACCAGCAGGCCTCGCCGGCCGACACCCACCGCTCGGAGCCGGAGCGGCCCGAGCCAATCCGCAACGTCGGGCAGCGGGTGGGCCGCAACGATCCCTGCCCCTGCGGCAGCGGCAAGAAATACAAGAACTGCTGCGGCAAGTCGAGCAGCGTGCCGGCCGGGTGACAGCTGCGGGGCCATGCGTTGTGGATCGGGAGCCGGGGGTGAAAGCCTCCGTCGCCGTGGATATTTCGCCGCCGCGCGAATGGTGGTGGCCGCGTCCTGCGGGCGAAATCTCCAAAGGCTCCTTCGGCTTCCACCCCCGGCTCCGCAACGTCATGAGTTGACGAGGCCGCCGGAATCGGCGAACGCTCGACGAGCCTTCGGGGATTTCGCCCTGTCGAGGAAGGCGTCTTCATGAACGGTGACGCGAAATCCCCCGGCGAGGAGACTTTCGCCGTTCCGGCAGCCGGCGGACAAGGCACCGGCTATGGCGGACAAGACACGGGCTCTGGTGGATCGTGAGCCGGGGGTGAAAGCCTCCGTCGCCGTGGATATTTCGCCGCCGCGCTAATGGTGACGGCCGCGTCCTGCGGGCGAAATCTCCAAAGGCTCCTTCGGCTTCCACCCCCGGCTCCGCAACGTCATGTCATGAGTTGACGAGGCTGCCGGAATCGGCGAACGCTCGACGAGCCTTCGGGGATTTCGCCCCATGGAGGAAACCCGCTTCTGCAAGGGGTGACGCGAAATCCCCCGGCGAGGAGACTTTCGCCGTTCCGGCAGCCGGCGAGACGGCATTGGCCTATCCCCAGGTGCCGACTCACCCAAGCCCTCGATCCTCGACACGGCAAAACGGGCTGAACCTAGACTGAGCGGATGCTGCTGAACGTCGTCTATCTGCTCGTCGGCCTCGTCGCCCTGCCCTGGGTGGCCTGGCGAAAGTTCTCCGGTGGCCGGCCGGTGGCGGCGCCGTGGCAGCGATTCGTCGGCCGGGTCGAGCTCGAGCCGCCGCAGCCGGGCGTATCGCGGATCTGGCTGCACGGCGTGAGCGTGGGGGAGGTGCAGCTGCTCGCCTCGCTCGCCGGTGAACTCGGGCGGCAGGCGGAGGCGGCCGGCCGCCGGATCGAGTGCGTGATCTCGAGCTCGACGACCACAGGGCTCGACGTGGCGGCCAGGCGGTTTGGCGTTGACCGCTCGTTTCCCTGTCCGCTCGACTTCAGCTGGGCTGTGGGCCGCGTCTTCGACCGCGTTGCGCCGGAGGTGCTGGTGCTTGGCGAACTTGAACTCTGGCCCAATCTCCTCGCTGCGGCCGACCGTCGCGGCATCCCCGTCGTCGTCGCCAACGCCCGGATGAGCGAGCGGAGCTTCCGGGGCTATTGCCGCCTCCGCGGGCCGGTCCGCCGAATGCTCGGCCGCATCGCCGTGGTCAGCAGCCGCTCCGAGGAGGATGCCGAACGGTTCGCCGCGCTGGGAGCGGGCGATGTCCGCGTGAGCGGGTCGATGAAGTTCGACGGCGTCCGCGGCGATCGCGATGCTCCCGAGGTGCGGCGGCTCCGTGACCTGGCCGGCTTCACCGCGGGCGACATCGTGTTTCTCGCGGGCAGCACCCAGGCTCCCGAGGAGCGGCTGGCGGCCGAAGCCTTCCTCGCGGTGTGTGACCAGCATCCAGCCCTCCGGCTGGTGATCGTGCCGCGGCACGTCGAGCGGGCCGGCGAGGTCGGGGCCATGCTCGACGGCCTCGGCCTCCGCTGGCAGGCCCGCAGCCGCCTCGAGGCCGACGGCCCCGACCCGAGGGCCCGCGTGCTTCTGGTCGACACCACCGGGGAACTCGGCTGGTGGTGGGGAACGGCCGCGATCGCCTTCGTCGGAGGCAGCCTCGACGGCAGCCGCGGTGGGCAGAACATGCTCGAACCGGCCGCCTACGGAGCGGCCGTGGCCTTTGGCCCCCACACCCGCAACTTCCGCGACGAAGTGGCCCGCCTCCTGGCGTCCGACGCGGCCCTCGTCGTCGAGGATGGCCCCGCCCTGACGGCTTTTGTCGCCCGCTGCCTTGCCGAGCCGGCCTGGGCCGCCAGGCTCGGCCACCGGGCCGCGGCCGTCGTGGCCGGCCAGCGGGGTGCGACAGCCGCCACTGCCCGGGTGGTCCTCGATCAGTTGCCTGACGTCAGCCGCGACCCGGTCAAGGCGTGACCAGGTTCCAGGCGTGGCCGGGCTCTCGCAAGGGGCTTTTCGCGATGCGCTCGCGGACGGTTGCCGACTGCCGGTCCAATCCCGCATACTGATGAGTCTTAAGCCGGAGGCAGGTCGCCTCAGGCCCCATTCCTCCAGCACGAGGCTCCAGTCGTGGCACAAGGCAAGTATCTGTTCACCAGCGAATCCGTCTCCATGGGCCATCCCGATAAGCTGGCCGACCAGATCTCCGACGGCGTGCTCGACGCCTTCCTCGCCCAGGACCCTGACAGTCGCGTCGCCTGCGAGACGATGGTCACGACCGGAATGGCAGTGATCGCCGGTGAGATCTCCTCCAAGGGAGTGATCGACTACCAGCAGGTCGTCCGCGACGTGATCCGCGAGGTCGGCTACACCGACGACGAGATGGGGATTGCCGCCGACACCTGCTCCGTGCTGGTCGCGATGGACAAGCAAAGCATCGACATCGCCCGCGGCGTTGATGAAGACGCCGGCTCAGGCAAGGACGTGGGTGCGGGCGACCAGGGGCTGATGTTCGGCTACGCCTGCAACGAC
>CALGAS010000442.1 GCA_937959175.1 uncultured bacterium
CTTCGGGATCGGTCATGTAGCGATGATAGCGGAGCGTCTCGAGCCCGCCCGGCTCATTCCGACTCGGGCGGTCCGCGGCGGGGCGGGCCCTCGCCGCGGACGCGATCGCGGACATTGGCCCGCACCCGCTCCATCATTCCCTTGGCGAACTCGCCGAGTTCTTCCCGGTCGAGTTTGCCGTCACCGTCAGCATCAAACTCCATCGCCCGCGCGACGAACCGCTCGGGCGACGGCCCCTCGCCACCGGCCCGCTCCCGCGGGCCCCGGGGCCGCTCGCCCTCCGGGCCGTCGGGCCGCACCCGCTCCCGGGGGCGGCGGCCCTCGGGGCTTTCGCCTCGCGGCGGCCGTCCTTCCGGGCCCCGCTCCCGCGGGCGGCGTTCGCCCGCCTCCCCGCGCTCGCGGCCCGGGCCACGCTCCCGCGGCGGCGGCATCGGCGGACGAAACTCCTGGCGGTCGATGATGCCGTCGCCATTCTTGTCGAGCTTCCCGAGAGCTTCGGCGGCGGCGGCGATCTCATCGGCATCGAGCTCGAAGTCGCCGTTGGTATCGAGGGCGGCTCGCAAGGGGTCAGCGGGGCCGCGGCCGGGAGGTCCGTCGGGGGGCTGGGCCACGCTGGTAGCGAGGAACACGAGGCAGGCCGCCGGGGGGGCGGCCATCGAGAGCAGTGAGCGATGGAAGCGAGTCATGGTGGGTCTCCTCGGTGGGTGTGATCTGCCTGCCCACCTGCTTGAACGGCCCACTGCCGGAAAGGTTTCGGACTCGCCGCCGCCGGGTCACTCCAGCGGCTCGAGCGTGAGCGGATCCCGCAGCGGCAGGTGGGTCACCTCGCCGCCGAAGAAGTCGTTCATGCTGGCCCGCTTTTCGAGGTCGCCAGGGGCGATTTCATCCCAGTCACCGACGACGAGGATCGCCATCGACTCCGGATCGAGATGCTCCCGGGCCACCCGCTGGATGTCGGCCGGCGTCACCGCCTCGACCCGCTCCCGGAAGGCTTGCCAGAAGCCGGCCGGCCGCTGCGTCCACTCGTCGTTGACGAACACGCCGAGCATCGCCGGCTTGCTCTCGAACTTCCGCGGCAGCATCTCGACGAGCCCGCGCCGGGCGGTCTCGAGCTCCTCCTCGGGAACCGGCTCCGCCCGGAGCCGGGCGAGCTCCTCCATCACGATCTTCGTGGCCAGCGCCACCGTTGCGTTCTTGCTCTCGAAGCCCGCCCGGAACTCGCCGGGATAATCGACCCGCGGCATGACGGCCGACCGCACCGAGTAGGCGAGCCCCTCGTTGCTGCGGATCTTCCGCATCAGCCGGCTGGTGAAGCCGCCGCCGCCGAGGACCTCGTTGAGCAGCAGGAGCGGAATCGCATCGGGGTCGTCCCGCTCGATCGAGCGGCGGCCGATCAGCACCTTGCCCTGTGGAATCGGCTTGGGCACGTGGTAGACACCGGGAGTCAGGCTCGCGGTGGGCGGAATCGGATCGGGGGCCAGCTCGCCGCGGTCCCAGTCGGCCACCGCCTTCTCGAGCGTGGCGAGCATCACCGCCTCGTTGAAGTCACCCGCCACCGCGATGATCGCGTTGCCAGGGTGGAAGATCCGGCGGTGCATCGCGGCAAGGTCCTCCCGCGAGATCGCCTTCACCGTCGCCGCCGTCGGCTCGGCCGCTTCGAAGTGGTCGGCCCCGTAGACGAGCCGCTTCCACTCGCGGCCGATGATCGTGGCCGCGTCGTCGTTTCGCTGGGCGAGTTTGGCGAGCGAACGGGCCTTGGCCGTTTCGAGCCTGGCCGCATCGAAGGCGGGCTGCTCGAGCATCTCGAGGAAGATCGCCAGGCTCTCGGCGAAGGTACTCGCCAGGCAGTTCATCGTGGCGGTGGTGAAGGTATCTTTGGCCGAGACGCTTACCTCCGTCGCCAGGAAGTCGAGCGTCTCGTCGACCTCGGCCGGCGGCAGCGAGGCGGTGCCCCCTTCACGGACGAGCCGGGCGGTCATCGAGGCCAGCCCGGGCGTGGCGGCCGGGTCGAGCGAACCGCCCCCCTTGAAGGTGATGGCGAGGTTGATCAGGGGAAGCTCGTGCGACGGGGCGAGGAAGACGACCGTGCCGTCGGAGAGGACATGCCGGTATTCCTCGGCCCGCGGCGGCACGTAGACCAGCGGCTCAAACTCGATCTCCTCCGGCCGGATCGGCAGCGGCTCGGCGGCCGTCGCGGCCGGCTCAGTGGCGGCTGGCTGGCCAGCTGCGGCCGCCGAGCCAAGCAGGGCGACGAGACCGACGGCAAGCAGGGTCGCGGGCAGCGGCGTCGTGCGGGGAAAACGGGGACTGGCTCCGAGCGCAGCGAGGTGCCTGTCCCCGTTCTCCTGTTGCCAGGGTTCACACTGCGGCGGCCTGCTCTCGGGTTGGTCGATGGGGTCAATCATGTCGTGGTCCTCTGTGGTCTGGTGGGTCAGTCCTGCTGGCGACGGTAGATCGCCACGCTGCGGTTGGTCGGCTTGAAATAGGTGCGGGCGACGCGACGGATGTCGGCCGCCGTGACGGCCTCGTACTTGGCGGGCGACTCGTTGATCTCCCGCCAATCGAGGAGGGCCTCGTTGAAGGCCAGCTGGATGAACAGCGACATGTTGCTTTCCAGCCGCCGGAAGTTGTCGGCGGCGACGCGGTTCTTGACCTTCCGCAGTTCCCGCTCCGGAAGTTCCGTCTCCTGGAGCTTGGCAAGCTCCTCGTACCAGGCCTGTTCGAGATCCTCCGGGCTCGCCTCGCCGCGGGTCTGGGCCGAGACGGCGAACAGCCCCGCGTACTGGCGGGTGTCGGAGGAGGCTCGGGCGGTGGCCGCGATCCCGCGGCCCTCGACGAGCCCCGCGTAGAGCCGGCCGGTTCGCTCGTTCAAGACCTCGGCGAGCATGTCGAGGGCATAGCTGTCGGCATGGCCGGCCGGCACGGTGTGGTAGCGGATCTCGACCGCCGGCGGGAAGTCGCCCTCCGCGATCATCCGCTGCTCGGCAAGCTGCTCGACCTCGAGCGTCACCACCGGCGGCGGCTGGCGGTCCCCCGGCTCGAGCCGCGAGAAATACCGCTTGATCAGCCGCTTGGCCTCGGCGGGGTCGAAGTCGCCCACCAGGATGCCGAAGAGGTTGCCCGGCCGGTAATAGACGTTCCAGTATTCCTGGGCCTGCTCGAAGGTGTAGCTGTTGAGGTCGCTCGGCCAGCCGATCACCGGCCAGGAGTAGCCGCTCGAGGCCCAGAACATCGCGTCGAACTGCTCGTCGAACTTGCCTGTCGGCGTGCTCTCGGTCCGCAGCCGCCGCTCCTCGTGGACAACGTCCCGCTCGGAGTAGAACTCCCGGAAGACGCTGTCGTGGAGCCGGTCGCTCTCCATCCAGGCCCAGAGCTCGAGCTTGTTGGAAGGGACCGTGATGAAGTAGCAGGTCAGGTCGTAGCTGGTGAAGGCGTTCATGCCGCTGCCGCCGGCCCGGGTATAGACCTCGTCGAACTCGTCCTTGACGACGGTGCCCGCCTCCGGGCCGCCTGCTCCGCGGCCCTGCTGGGCCTGCATCAGGTCGGCCAGCCGAGTCCGGAGGACGCGGAGCTGCTGCGTGTCGTTGGCGGGGTCCCAGGGGTCGTCGATTTCTCCCCTGAAGAAGCGGTCGTACTGCTGCGTCCAGACGAGCCGGTTGATCTCGTCGCGGACCGCCTTCTGCTCGGCCCGGTAGCGGGCATCCTTTTTCGGATCGCGGGTGCCAATCGTGTCGGTGCCCTTGAACATCATGTGCTCGAAGAAGTGGCTGATGCCGGTGATCCCCGGCCGCTCGTTGACGCTCCCCACCCGGGCGACCCAGCCGGCCGAGACGAGGTTGGGCTGGTCGGATCGCGGCACCAGCAGAAACTGCATCCCGTTGTCGAGCGTGAACTCCTCGACGGCGACCTGCTGGGCGGCGGCCGGGGGAGCCAGCAGCAGGCAGGCCGGGAGGACGAGCAGGCAGGAGCGAAGCAGGGCGGAGGCGACGGTCATGGTGCGGCCTTGCAGGTGAATGGAAAGAAAGTCGTTGGGAACGTGCGAGCCAGCGGGATCAGCGTTCGTTATAGCGGGGCGTCCGGGAACTGTCCCGGCAGCCGCGACCACCGCAGGCGGGCGGTGGGGCGATGCCGCTGGCCCGTGGAGCATCCCGCCGCGAAGAATTGATCGTTGGCGAGTCGGCGGCTCCTCGCGGCAGACCCTTTGGCGGGCCGCTCTTCAGACAGCACAAAAGGACGAGCACAATGGCATCGATCGATCGAGCCGACCCGGTGATCATGGGGCATGTCCTGGCGCAGCATCGCGAACTCCACGACCGGCTGGTCGAAGCGCGGGCGGCGTTCATCGGCACCGCCGGGGGCCCGACCGCCGCCGCGACGGCCCGGCGGCGAGTGACCGATCTCCGCGAGTACTTGGCCAGGCATTTCGCCCAGGAGGAACGGGGCGGCTTTCTGGAGGAGTCGCTGGCCCGGATGCCCCGGCTCTCGCGGGCCGTGCGGGAGGTCTTGGGGGAGCATCCCGCTCTGCTCGCCGAGATCGACGGCTTGCTCGAACGGCTGGCGGCGCGGGATATTGGAACCGAAGCGTGGCGGCAGGCCGGTCGCGACTTCGAGGCCTTTGCCTCCCGCCTCCTGGCCCACGAAAGGAACGAGAATGCTGTCGTGCAGGAGGGCTACAACGAGGACCTGGGGCTGGCCGACTGAGGGTGGCTGGCGGGGCGGACTGGCGGCGGTCGGGGTGGCGGGCGTGGCCGGGCTGGTGCTGGCCGGGTGGATGCCGCTGGAGGCCGCCGACGGCCCGCAGGCCGATCAGGTGGCGATCTTCATGCGGGCCAAACTCGCCCATGCCGATCATGTGCTCGAGGGCCTGGCCCTCGAAGACTTCGAGATGATCGAGCGGGCGGCCCAGGAGCTTTCGCTGGCCAGCCTCGACTCGAACTGGCAGGTGCTCCAGACGGAAGACTACGTGCGGCAGAGCGCCGAGTTTCGCCGCTCCTGCGACCTCCTCAAGAAGGCGGCCCAGGAGAAGAACCTCGACGGGGCGGCGCTCGCCTGGATGGACGTCACGCTCAAGTGCGTGCAGTGCCACAAGTATGTCCGCGATCCCGACTGACGCCGCCTGTCGCAGGACGGGCGGCCACCTCGGCAACCGGCCAGCTAGCCCACATCGAAGTCGGCGACGTCGAAGGGCTTGGGCTCGAACGTGGTTTCGAGCGGCTTGGCCCGGGCGATTCGCTCAAGGTCGATCAGCATTGGCGGGTCGGCGGCTGGATCAGCCTTCTGGGGAGCAGGATCCCAGGTGGCCAACTGAATCTTCGGCGGGGCGATCACGAGGGCGGCGGGCTGAAGCCGGCGACGTGTCGGGGCGGCGGCACCCTCGTCCAGTTCCTCGATCTCGATCTCTCGGCACTCGCTGATGGCCGTGCTCAGCGCCGCAAGGAGTCGCGGCCGGTCGGCATAGCGGGCTGATGTCGGAGTGGCCACCCGAAAAATCCGCCTCGCCTCCGCCGCCTGTTCCAGAAACGCCGCTGGCAGATCCCGCTCCAGTTTCGACCGCAGGCTTTCCATGCCCGTCCAGAGGAGCGTGCCCTCGAAGGACCGGAGGATTTCGCGGCTGACGGTGAAGGCCGCCAGTTCGAGGATCGTGAGCGGCTCGGAGGGAATCTTCCGGTTGGCCATCGCGGCGGCGTCGAGCCGCCAGCCGTAGCGGCGGTTGCCCGGAAGCGGGGCATGTTCGATCGGATAGCCGCAGGTGATCAGAAAGTTGCAGTCGCGATGAAGCGTCCTGGGGGAGAGCCGGGAGAGGCCGAGCCGGTCTTTCAGGCTGCTGATCAGCGTCGAGTCATCGAGTGGCCCGCGTGCCGCCGCAAGAATGTCGAGCAGCGTCGTGATCCGGAGAAACTGCTCATAGCGAGCCAGGTTCTTCGTCATGGGCAGTATTGTCCGAGGTTCCGCTGTGCCTGCCGAGGCGGCACGATCGGATCCAGAACCGGGGAGCAATCCTGCCTGCCGAGCCTGCGGGGGGCGGCCGCAGCGACGCAACTGCCATACCGTCCCAGAAAACTCGGCACGGTTGGTCTTGTGTGGACACATC
>CALGAS010000443.1 GCA_937959175.1 uncultured bacterium
GGGCGGCGGTGTGATTGGCCTCTCCTGCATCGACGGTGATGACGCGGCCAACAACGCCACCATGCAGATCGTCTCGTTCGACGATCAGCGGTGGTACGCGGTCCGGGTGCGGGTGACGCCCGAGCGGATCAGCTGTTTCCTGGACGACGAGCAAATCGTCGATCTGCCGCTCGAGGGCCAGCGCATCTCGGTCCGCGACGAGGTGATTCCTTCCCAGCCGCTCGGGATTGCCACCTATGCGACGACGGCGGAACTGCGGCACATTCGCTGGCGGCTGCTCCCACCGCCGCGCCGCTGACGGCATGAACGAGCCGCTGAGCGGTCGTGCCCGCTAGCCGGGCGTCTCGCCGTCAAGCGCTGCCCGCACCGCCTCGCGGGCATCTCGCCAGCGATACTTGACCGTCCGCTCGGAGCATTCGAGCAGTCTGGCGATCGTCTTTTGATCGGCCCCCAGGTACCAGACGAGATGAAAGACCTCTCGCTGCTCCAGCGGGAGCGCCGCGATCGCCTCCTGAAAAAGCGTCCAGCGTTCGAGCGAATCATCGCCATCCGCGACGGCCTCAACGCCGGCAGGTGGGTCGGAGTCCGGCCGGGACCGGGCAGACGTCCGCCGCGGCAGCCGCGTGGCATGATTCGCGGCGTATGACATCGGCCCTGCATGACGACGGGCCAGGTCCATCAACTCTCGATGCAACTGGGTGGCAGCGAGCGCCATGATTGCCCGCGGGGAATCGGGCTGCAACTGCCCGAGGGCCCGATGGAGCCGCATGGCGGCGTTTTGAAATACGTCGTCGGTGTCATCCCAACGCCGCACGTTGGGGAATCGGTCGAGCATCCGGCTGGCGAGGGTCCGCAGCCTGCCGGCGCAGAGTTCGATGATCCGATCGCGAGCCTGCAAATCACCTTCAGCCAGTTGATCGAGGCAGGCGGCGAGGTCGTCGGCGTTCGGGTCTGGTGACTCGCTATCCATGTCGACCTTCTTTCGAGAACGGCGTTGCCTGCGTCTCGCACCTTACCACAAGCGGCCCGCACAACTGGCGGGGGGGTGTTCGAACGCTCGACAACACATTTTCGGCTCATCCACACCGGACTCTTGCTCATCAAACAAAAATCTTTTGCCCCTCGCGACCACGGCTCTCGCTCTTAGTGATAGATGGCGATGGCCGCAGTTTGTCCGGCGGCATTTGCGCTGGTCGATCGGGAGCTACCCAGTCCTCACCAACCGTGCCGACATGATACCTACCAATCGTCTCAGCTTTCGGCCGAAACCCGCTGACATCCTCGGGCTTCCCGCGGGAGAGTGTGATCCGGTGCAGATCATTTTGGCAGCCCAACTGCGGCTCCGGAACTGCCGCCGCGATGGTGACTCCCTCCGCGGCCGCGTCGGCGGCGGGGAGATCCGTCGAATCGTCGATGCCCGGGACACGCTCCTTCGCGAAGCGATCGCCGCCCTGGCCAGACGGGGTCTGCGGAGCATGGCTCGGGCAACCCGCGGCGTGCTGTAGCAGCCGGCGGCGGACCACCCGGAGCTTCAACCCCGCTCACCTGCGGGCCCTCGGTGGGGGGTATAACCAGGGCTATGGATGCCCCTGGCGATGATGGCGACCCGGGCGAGTCTTCGCCTGATCTCAGCGGTGCCGCAGATGATTTTGGGCTCACCTCAAAACCACCACCCAGGGCCCCGGGCGTCCTGCCAGTCGGCACCCGGGTGAGCGATGTCACCGTTGTTCGGCTAATCGGAGAGGGCGGAATCGGCCAGGTCTACGCCGCCCGACAGGATGCTCCGGCTCGGGCGGTCGCCCTCAAGGTGCTTCGCCCCGGTCCTGGGTTCGCATCGCTGACCCGCCGCTTCGCCCTGGAGGCCGATCTGCTGGCCCGCCTGAGGCATCCACGGATCGCCCAGGTCCACGCGGCGGGCATCGATCACGGGGCCGCGGCCGGCCTGCCCTACATCGTGATGGAACTGGTCGATGCGGCCACCTCGATCACCGCCTTCGCCGCTACCGCCAGCCTTCCGCCTCGCGACCGGGTCGCCCTCTTCGCCCAGGCCTGCGATGCCGTCGCCCATGCCCACCGCCAGGGCGTCATTCACCGCGACCTGAAACCGGCCAACATCCTCGTTGATGCCGGGGGCGAATTGAAAGTGATCGACTTCGGCGTCGCCCGCTCGCTGTTGCCCGAAGATGAGCGGCTGACGACGGCCGCGGAACGAGGTGAACTGATCGGCACGGTTCGCTACATGAGCCCGGAGCAGGTCGGACTCGACGAGGAGGATGTCGATACCCGCAGCGATGTCTATGCGCTCGGCCTTGTGCTCCACGAGCTGCTGCTGGGCACGCTGCCCTATGAACTGCGGGGCCGGAGCCTGATCGAGGCGGCCTGCGTTCTGGGCCAGCACCACGGCCTGACCGCCGGCACCGTCTGCCGGCAGCTCCGGGCGACCGGCCTCGACCGCGCGGAGGCGGTGCCGTTGGCCGCCATCCTGGCGAAATGCCTGGAGCCGCGACGCGGCGATCGCTATGCCACCGCGGGCGACCTTCAGCAAGATCTCCGCCGCTGGCTGGACGGCCGTCCGGTTGTCGCCCAACCGCTCTCGCTCGGCGAGTCTCTTTGGCGGCTGGGCCGCCGCCATCGGCTGGCGGCGGCGGCTGCGGCGGCCGTGCTCGCGTCCCTGGTGGCGGCCGTGGTTGGCATCTCCTGGTTTTGGCTCTCCGCGGAACGCCAGCGGCAGGAAGCGATCCTGGCTCGCGATGCCGCCGAGCGGGCAGGCGCCGCTGCCCGGGAGGCACGAGCCGCGGCCGAACGGCGGGGCCTCGAGGCAGAGCAGCGAACCGCAGAAGCCCGGCGGCAGCTCTATCTGTCGACGGTGCTCCTGGCCGCCGAGGCCCGCGATCGTGACAACCTCCGCGAGGCTCGCCGGCTGCTTGCCGAGGCCACGCCGCTTGCGGAAGCCGCCGGTGGCGAGCCGATCGAACTTGCCTGCCTGAGAGCCTCCTTCGACGAGGCGACCGCCGTATCTCCCGGCATGGACGATCAGGCCTCAGCGGTCGCCTGGGCGCCTGACGGCAGCGGGGTCGCGATCGGCACGATGGCTGGCGGCCTGCGGCTCTGGCGGCCTGCGACCGAAACCTGCATCACGCTGCCGGCCCATGACGCCGCGGTCTGGGAACTGGCCTTTTCACCGGACGGCCAGTGGCTGGCCTCGGCGTCTGCCGACGGCACCGTGCAGATCCACGAGCCCTCCGCGGCAGCAGTCGTTGCGGTGCTCGACGGCCACCAATCGCCCGTCTACGGCGTCGCGTTCTCTCCTGATGGAAGACAAGTCGCCACGGCATCGAAGGACCGCACCGTGCGGCTCTGGAAAACCGGCTCGTGGCAAGAACAAGCCGTCATCGAGGGCCATCAGGGAACCGTCTACAGCGTGCAGTTTGCCGCTGACGGCCAGACCCTGCTCACCGCCAGTCAGGATGGCACGGCACGAATCTGGGATGCCTCCGACGGTCGTGCGGTGCGCCGGATCGTTGCCGGTAATGAGCGGATCTTCCGGGCCGCCTTTTCGGCCGACATGCAGCTCGTGGCGACCGCTGGCGAGGACAGCACCGCCAGGGTCTTTGCGGCGGCCGACGGCTCGATGGTCTGCACCCTGGAGCATCCTCTCCGGGTCAACGCCGTGGCCTTTCTCGACCAGGGCGATCTCGACGAAGGCGATGATGCCGGGAAACTCGTCACCGCCTCCGGTGACGGGCTGGTGCGAATCTGGAACATCCCCGCAGGCGACCTGATCGGCCAGCGGCGGGGGCACGAGGGAAGGATCTGGGATCTCGACCGGCTCCCCGGTGCAGCCGAAATCGCGTCGGCCGCCGCCGATGGAACCGCCCGCACCTGGGATCTCTCGGCGGGCGCAGGGCCCGCGCTTGCCCTCGGAGCCCGGCTTCAGTCGGTCGCTTACGATCCGACCGGTGTGACACTGGCCGTTGGAACCGCCGCAGGCGAGGTGCGGCTATTCGAGGCCGCCAGCCTTCGCGAACGGGAGCGGCTCACTACCGATGCCGGGCGAATCAATGCCCTCGCCTTCAGCCCCCGGGCGACGGTGCTGGCGGCCGGCTGCGACAACGGCCAGGTCCGCCGCTGGCGGCTGCCCGACCACCGGCCCCTGCCCCCGCTGGCCCTTCACAGCCGACGAATCTACGCGGTGGCCTTCTCGCCCGACGGCACTCGGCTTGCCACCAGTGGCGAAGATGGCACGGCCAGGCTCGTGGCGGCCGCCGACGCCGAGGAACTCATCCCGCCGCTGAGACACCCGCGGCGGGTGTTCTCAGTCGCCATTGATCCCCGCGGAGCCAGCCTGGCCACCGGCTGCGGCGATCGGCTGGTACGGATCTGGAATGCCGAGACCGGTACGCTTCGCCACACCTGTCGGGGCCATGACGGAGCAGTGAACTGAATCGCGTATTCCGCCGATGGGAGTCACCTGGCTTCGGCCGCATCCGATGGAACCG
>CALGAS010000444.1 GCA_937959175.1 uncultured bacterium
AGCGAGCGTCCGGCGAGATGGCACCGGCCACCCCGAGCCTGCGCGTGGTGAACCCACACCAATTTGCCCACGCGGCCCCGCCCTGCGAATACTTCCCGGCCGATGTCACCCGCCGCATGGAATGCCGCTCCCCGGAGAGTTTGCATCCATGCGGACCGCTGCCCATCCCTCGACCGTCGCCCCGAATCTTTCCGATTACGAGCAGGCCTGCCGGGACTTTTCCTGGGAGCGGGCCCGCGAGTGGCTCGACGGCCTCCCCAACGGCCAGGGGCTCAACATCGCCCACGAGACGGTCGACCGGCACGCCGCGGGCAACCGCCGCAACCACGTTGCCCTGCGCTGCCTGTCACGGCTCGGGCTGCAACGCGAGATCACGTATGCCGAGCTGGCCGAGCAGACCAATCGGTTCGCCAGCGGCCTGGTCGCGTTGGGCCTGCAGCCGGGTGATCGCGTCTTCGTTTTGGCCGGTCGCATTCCCGAGCTGATCGTCTCCGCCATCGGCTCGCTCAAAGCGAAGATGATCTTCGCTCCGCTGTTTGCCGCCTTCGGGCCGGAACCGATTCTCGCCAGGGCGGCGATCGCCGAGCCCCGGGTTCTCGTCACGACCCAGACCCTCTACCGCCGGCGGATCGCCAGGATTCGCAGTCAGCTCGCATCGGTCGAGCAGGTGATCGTCATCCCCGATGAGCCGGCTCCGCTGCCCGAGGATGTGCTCGACTGGCACGACCTGCTGGCCCGCGTCTCACCCGCCTACACGATCCCGCCGACCTCACCGGATGATCCGGCCCTGCTCCACTTCACCAGCGGCACCACCGGCACCCCCAAGGGGGCCCTCCACGTTCACGAGGCGATCATCGCCCACCATGCCACCGCCCGGCTGGCCCTCGACCTGCATCAGGACGACGTCTTCTGGTGCACCGCCGACCCCGGCTGGGTGACGGGCACCAGCTACGGGATCCTCGCCCCGCTCTCCTGCGGCATCACGAGCATCATCGATGAGGGGGAGTTCGATGCCCGCCGCTGGTGCCGGCTGATCCAGGACGAGCGGGTGAGCGTCTGGTACACCGCCCCGACGGCGATCCGGATGATGATGCGAGCTGGGTCGAGCCTGGCCCGTGCATTCGACACCTCGAGCCTGCGGTTCACCGCTAGCGTCGGCGAACCGCTCAACCCGGAGGCCGTGGTCTGGGGGATCGAGGCCTTCGGGATGCCGTTCCACGACAACTGGTGGCAGACCGAGACCGGCGGGATCATGATCGCCAACCTGGCCGCCCTCGAGGTCCATCCCGGCTCGATGGGCCGGCCCCTGCCGGGGATCGAGGCGGCGATCGTCGAGCGGACGCTCGACGGGGGCGTCGAGGTGATCGAGGATCCCGAAATCCAGGGGGAGATCGCCATCCGGGCGGGCTGGCCCTCGATGTTTCGCGACTACTGGGGTGAATCCGCCCGCTACGCCGCCTGCTTCGCCGACGGCTGGTATCTCAGCGGTGATCTCGCCCGCCGCGATAGCGAGGGCTACTTCTGGTTCGTCGGCCGCAAGGACGACGTGATCAAGACCTCTGGTCATCTCGTCGGCCCGTTCGAGGTCGAGAGCGTCCTGCTCGAGCATCCCGCGGTCGCCGAGGCGGGGGTGATCGGCAAGCCCGACCACGACGCCGGGGAGATCATCAAGGCCTTCGTGGCCCTCAAGGAACCCGGCAACTCCGACGACCTGAAGCGGGAGCTGCTCGGCTTCGCCCGCCAGCGGCTCGGGGCGGCGGTCGCCCCCAAGGAGATCGAGTTCGTGCCGTCGCTGCCGCGGACCCGCAGCGGCAAGATCATGCGGCGGCTGCTCAAGGCCCGCGAGCTCGGGCTGCCCGAGGGTGATCTCTCCTGCCTGGAGCCGTTCCCGTCATGAGCGAGCCGGGCCCCGCCGCCGATGCCGGCCTGTCGCCCTCGGCGACGACGCCCGTCCTCGCGCCGGCCCACGCCCGCCGGCTCCTGGCCGAGATGCTGCTGGTCCGTCGGTTCGAGGAGCGGGCCGCCGAGTGCTACACCGAGGGGCGGATCCGGGGCTTTCTCCATCTCGGCGTCGGCCAGGAGGCGACGGCCGTCGGCGGCACCGCGGCGCTTGAGCCGGAGGATCGCCTCGTCGCGGCCTACCGCGAGCATGCCCACGCCCTCCTGCGGGGCGTGCCGCCGGCCGTGGTGATGGCGGAGATGTTCGGCCGCTCGGCCGGCTGCTGCCGGGGCCGCGGCGGCTCGATGCACCTGATCGACGCACAACGGCGGTTCTACGGCGGCTATGCGATCGTCGGCGGGGGGATGCCGCTGGCGGTCGGCCTGGCGCTTGCCGACCGGCTCGAGCAGCGGCCCCACGTCACCGCCTGCTTCTTCGGCGACGGGGCGGTCGCCGAGGGGGCCTTCCACGAGTGCCTCAACCTGGCCGCCCTCTGGAGGCTGCCGGTCCTCTTCTTCTGCGAGAACAACCTCTACGCGATGGGCACGGCCCTCGGCCGCCACCAGGCGATGCCGCTGATCCACCGCAAGGCGGCCGGCTACGGCATCGAGGGGATGGTGGTCGACGGGATGGATGTCCTGGCGGTCGAGGCGGCGACCCGGTTGGCGGTCGAACTGGTCCGGGGCACGGGGATGCCGGTGCTCATCGAGGCCCGCACCTACCGGTTTCGGGCCCACTCGATGTACGACCCAGACCGCTACCGCGACAAGGACGAGGTGGCCCGCTGGAAGACCCGCGACCCGCTGGTGACCTTTCCCCGGCGGCTTCGGGACTGGGGCCTGCTCGACGACGAGTCGCTGCGGGAGCTCGACGCCGCGGCGACCGCCGCGGTCGAGCAGGCCGTCGCGGAGGCCGAGGCCTCGCCTCCCGAACCGGCCGCCGAGCTGTTCCGCGACCTCGTCGGGGAGCCCATCCGCCAGCCGGCCGGGGCCCTGTCATGACTTACCGCGAGGCGGTCCGCGAAGCCCTCCGCGAGGCGCTCCATGCCGATCCCCGCGTCGTGTTGATCGGGGAGGACGTCGGCCGCTATGGCGGCGCCTATGCCTGCAGCCTCGGCCTCCTCGAGGAGTTCGGGCCCGACCGGATCCGCGACACGCCGCTCTCGGAAAACGCCTTCCTGGGGGCGGGCATCGGCAGCGCCGTGGCCGGCCTCCGGCCGATCGTCGAGATCATGACGATCAACTTCGCGCTGTTGGCCCTCGATCAGCTGGTCAACAACGCCGCCACCCTCCGCCACATGTCGGCCGGGCAGCTCTCGGTGCCGCTGGTCGTCCGGATGGCCAGCGGAGCCGGCCGGCAGCTGGCCGCCCAGCACTCCCACAGCCTCGAGGTCTGGTTCGCCCACGTGCCGGGCCTCAAGGTGCTCGCCCCGGCCACGGTCAGTGACGCCCGCCACATGCTGGCGGCGGCCCTGGCCGATCCCGACCCCGTGATCATCTGCGAGCATGCCCTCCTCTACGCGACCGAGGGCGAGGTCGAGCCGGCCGCCGGCTTCGACCCCTGGCGGGCGGCCGTCCGCCGGGCGGGCGACGACCTCACGATCGTCACCTCGGGCGGGTCGCTGCCCAAATGTCTGGCGGCCGCCGAGCAACTGGCGGCCGAGGGGATCGCCGCCGAGGTGATCGACCTGCGGTGCCTGCGACCGCTCGACCTCGACGCCGTCGCCGCCTCCGTCGCCACGACCGGCCGGCTGGTCACGGTCGACGAGGGCTGGCGAACCTGCGGGCTGGCTGCCGAGATCACCGCCGCGATCGCGGAAAGATCCTTCGGCGACTTGGTCGCCCCGCCGGCCCGCGTCTGCACCGCCGAGGTGCCGATCCCCTACGCCCGCCAGCTCGAGGAGGCCGCCCTGCCGAGCGTGGCGGGCATCGTGGCGGCCGCTCGCCGGCTCGTCGTGCCGGCGACCGCCGAGGAGGCCCCGGCGTGAGCGAGTTTCGGATGCCTTCGCTCGGAGCCGACATGGAAGCCGGCACGCTCGTCGCCTGGCAGAAGGCGCCGGGTGACCGCCTGGCCAAGGGCGACACGATCGCCGCGGTCGACACCGACAAGGGCGTGATCGACGTCGAGGTGTTTCACCCCGGCATCCTCGAGGAGTTGCTCGTCGCCGAGGGCACGAGGGTGCCGGTCGGCACGCCCCTGGCCCGCATCCGCGACATCTCCAGCACCGCCACCCCGCCGCCCTCCCAACCGGCCCCCGAGGAGCCCGCCCCGGACGAGACCACCCCGCCCGTGGGGGCAGGTTTGCAACCTGCCCATCCCCCTTCCCACGCCTCTCGGATCCGCCACTCGATCGCCGCCGCCATGGCCCGCTCCAACCGAGAGATCCCCCACTACTTCCTCTGGACGACCATCGACCTGGCCCCCGCGGTCCGCTGGCTCGCCGCCCTCAACGCCGAGCGACCGATCGACCACCGGATCCTGCCGGGCGTCCTCCTCCTCAAGGCGACCGCCCTGGCCCTCGGCGAGTTCCCCGAGTTCTCCGCCGTCTGGGAGAACGACCGGCTCGCCATCCGCCGGCCGGCCCACGTCGGCCAGGCCATCGCCCTGCGGGGCGGCGGGCTGGTTGTCGCGGCCCTCCACGACACGGCCTCCCTGTCGCTCGACGACCTGATGGTCCGCCTCCGCGACCTCACCGGCCGGGCCCGTACCGGCCGGCTCAAGAGCGGCGAACTTTCCGACTCGACGATCACCGTCACCAGCCTCGGCGACCGCGGCGTCGAGGCGGTGCTCGGCGTGATCTATCCGCCGCAGGTGGCCCTGGTCGGCTTCGGGCGGATTGCCGAGCGGCCCTGGGTAAGCGATGGCCGCGTCGAGGCCCGCCCGCTCGTCACCGCATCGCTGGCCGCCGACCACCGGGCCAGCGACGGCCATCGCGGCGGGCTGCTCCTGGAAGCGATCGACCAGCTGCTCCAGAAACCGGAGGATCTGTGAGCGACTCCGAGCCTGCTGCCGAATCCGCTCCCGCCGCCTCCCCCGTCCGCCGCGGGATCGCCAAGGTCCTGGCGGGCATCGCCCCGGAGGCCGACCTCACCACGGTGCCGCCCGAGGCCAACCTCCGCCAGGAGCTCGACCTCGACAGCGTCGATTTTCAGAACTTTTTGAGCGGGCTGGCCAAGGCCCTCGGCCGCGAGATCCCGGCCGACGTCGCCGGAGACCTCACGACGATCGCCGCCTGCGAACGGTTCTTCGAGAAGCCGGCATGAAGGCCGGCAGGCTCGAAGCCCGCCCCCACGGTCTGACAGCAGCAAAGCCGACACCGCCCGTCATGTCGTTTTCACCGCCGTCGGCGGCACCGCATCATCGCAAACAACCCGCCGGCACCGACGAGAATCGCGGCGGTCGCGGGCTCGGGCACGGCGGTGAATGACAT
>CALGAS010000445.1 GCA_937959175.1 uncultured bacterium
CATCTGGAGCATCCTCGTGCCGGGGATCGGGCCGGGGCAGCTCTACCACTTCCAGGCCGACGGCCCGTTCGATCCCGAAACGGGACAGCGGTTTGACGGCACGGCGCGGCTGATTGACCCCTACGCCCGGGCCCTCGCCGGGGAGTTCACAATCGGCCGTGACGGCCGCTTGAGGCCACCGAAGTGCGTCGTGATCGACGACTCCTTTGACTGGCAGGGGGACCGACACCTTCGCCGCGGTCTGGCCGACACCGTGATCTACGAGATGCACGTGCGGGGCTTCACGGCCAGCCCGACCAGTGGCGTGGCGGCACCGGGAACCTACGCCGGGGTCATCGAGAAGATTCCCTACCTCAAGTCGCTGGGCGTCACCGCCGTGGAACTGATGCCGATCCACGAGTTTGCCACCGCCATGCCGTCACGAGACGGGAGCAGCCGTGGCAACTACTGGGGCTACGACCCGCTCGCCTTCTTTGCCCCCCACCGCGGCTATGCCTCTGGCAGCGAGCCAGGCTGCCAGGTGCGGGAGTTCAAGGAGATGGTTCGGGCCCTCCACGCCGCCGGGATCGAGGTGATCCTCGACGTCGTCTTCAACCACACCGCGGAGGGCAACCAGCTCGGACCCACGCTGTCGTTCAAAGGCCTGGAAAACCGCGTCTACTACATGCTTGACCACGGCGGCTCGAGCTACAAGAACTTCACCGGCTGCGGCAACACGATCAACGGCAACCACCCGATCGTCCGCGAGCTGATCTTCCTCTGCCTGCGGCACTGGGTCCACAACTACCACGTCGACGGCTTCCGCTTTGACCTGGCGAGCATCCTCTCCCGCGACCGCAACGGCGAGATTCTGCCCAACCCCCCGATCGTCGAGCTGATCACCGAAGACCCGATGCTCGCCGATACCAAGATCATCGCCGAAGCCTGGGATGCCGCCGGGGCCTACCAGGTGGGCTCGTTTGCCAGCCTCCGCTGGGCCGAGTGGAACGGCCGCTACCGCGACGACGTGCGACGGTTCTGGCGGGGCGACTTCGCCCAGACCGGCCACCTGGCGACCCGACTGGCCGGTTCGAGCGACCTCTACGGCGATGACGGCCGCCAGCCTTTTCACAGCATCAACTTCGTCACCTCCCACGACGGCTTCACCCTCAACGATCTCGTCAGCTATCAGGAGAAGCACAACGAGGCCAACGGCGAGGGCAACCGCGACGGCGACAACAACAGCTTCTCGGCCAACTACGGCATCGAGGGCCCGACCAAGCGGACCGACATCAATGCCCTCAGGTCCCGACAGATCCGCAACATGCTTGGCACGCTCCTGCTCAGTCAGGGCGTGCCGATGCTGGTGGCCGGCGACGAGTGCCGGCGGACGCAGCAGGGCAACAACAACGCCTGGTGCCAGGACAACGCCGTCTCCTGGTTCGACTGGCGGCTGGTCGACCGGCACGCCGACCTGGTCCGGTTCGTCACTGAACTGATCCGGTTCCGGCTCGACAACCCGGCCCTTCGCCGCCGGACCTTCCTGGAAGGGGGCATCAGTTCCGACGGAACCCTGCCTGATGTCGAGTGGTTCTCGCCAGAAGGCAACCACATCGACTGGTATGCCGCCGACGCCAGTCTGACCTGCTTCTTCTCGGCGCCCTCGGCGGAGGAGTTGCTCCGTGAGCCCGACCCAGCCGCGGGGGGCAGCGACGGCACCCCCCGCCACGTGCTGATCTTCGCCCATGCCGGCTCGCTGCCCCGCAGCTTCCAGTTCCCCCGCTCTGAGCCGCTCCGACAGCTCGACTGGCGGTGGTTCATCGACACCGGCAGGCCTCCCCCCGAGGATGTCTGCCCTGTCCCGGACGGCCCCCGCGTCGATCTCAATGAGCCGCTGATTCTTTCCGACCGGTCGCTCGTGTGTCTCGTCGCCGACGTGGCCCGCCCGCCGCTGCCGCGGCAGCGAGTTGCCCCGCGTCGGTCCTGAGCGGTAGGCTGCCCTCAGCATTTGTAGCGATGCCGAACTCTGGTTTTTTGGTTGTTCGCTCTCCCGCTCGTTCGTTCCCGCTCCTTCGGAGGTGTATCCGTGTCGCATTCTGCCACGCCGCTCACGCGAGCCTGTCTCGCTCTGGCCCTGCCGGCCCTCGTCAGTTGGTCCCTCGCCGGTTGCGCACCACCCGCCAAGCCGCCCGCGACCCCTGCCGCCGCGAAGCCTGATGCCGAGGACGATCACGACCACGATCATGATGGCGAGCACGCCGATCACGACCACCCGGAAACCCTGGCGGAGGGCATCGCGGAGCTCGAGAAGGCCGCCGCTGATGTCGCCACGATGTTGGCCGAGGACGCCGACGACGCTGCCGACGAGGCGATTCACGCCGTCGCCCATGTCGTCGAGGACGTTCAGAAGCTCCTGGCAAAGCAGGAGGGGCTTGCCGAGGAAGCCAAGGCGGCCGGCCAGAAGGCGCTCGACGAGCTGTTCGCAACGTTTGACGAGGTCGACCAGGCGATGCACACCGGGGCCGAGGATGCCCGCGAGAAGGCGGCGGAACTCCACAAGGCGGCTGCCGAGAAGATCGATGCGGCAATGAAGACGCTCAAGGAAGCCTTCGGTGGCACGGAGGAGTAACAGATGATGCGAGCAGGGATGCTTTTCGGGTTGTTGGTCGCGCTGGTATCGCTTGCGTCGGGGGTCGCGATTGCCGAAACCGACGTGGCGGCCGTGCGGGAGTCACTGGTGTTGGCGGAGGAGCCGGCCGGGGCGGTTTCACTCGCGGAGGCCCGCAAGGGGCTTGGGTTGGAGCCCAAGCCGGTCGTCGTCGCCGGTCGCATCGAGGGCAAGGGCATGGAGCCCTTCCTCGAGGGCAAGGCCTCGTTCTCGCTCCTCGAGATTCCAGCCGACGACCATGCGAAGAACCCCGGCCACAACGCCGACGACTGCCCGTTCTGCAAGAAGCGCCGGGCCAACGCGACGATGGCGGCGGTGCAGTTCCTAGGCACGGACGGCAAGCCGATCCCGGTCGACGCCCGGAAACTCCTAGGCGTGGCCAAGGGCCAGGACGTCGTGGTGACCGGCACCGGCGTCTTCGATCCGAAGCTCGGGATCCCGGTGATTCAGGTGACCGCGGACGGCATCTATCGACGGCCGGATTGAGGGTGGCGCGGAGGAACAAGAATCCTCAGCCCGAGGCGTCGCTGACGACGCCTGCCGCTTGTGGGGGCAGGCTTGCAGCCTGCCCGCGATCGACCGCCTTCTTCGCCGGTTCGTACGTCGCTCCTATCGACTGGCCCGCACCTGCCGGACGAGCGAGCCGACATAGGCAGCCACCGCCAGGGGCCCGAGGATCCAGGCGATCGTGCTGACTACCGCCAACGTATCGACCCGTCCCTGGGCCTCGCAGACGAGGGCCGACGTGTAGAGCCCGTAAAACGCAAGCAAGACGAGGCCCTCCCACCGCTCGATCGTGTGGCCGATCAGAAAGACTGGCAGGCAGGCGACCGCCACGAGCACCATCACGGGGAGGTCCTGCTGGATCGCCTCCGTCCCGACCGGGATCCCGGCCGGGGCCAAGAGCCCGGTGAAGCCGAGCACGCACATCATGTTGAAGAGATTGCTTCCCACGACGTTGCCGACGGCGAGGTCCCGCTCCCCCTTGAAGGCCGCCACGACGCTGGTGGTCACCTCGGGAAGCGACGTGCCCGCCGCCACGAGCGTCAGGCCGATGACCAACTCAGAGAAGCCCCAGCGT
>CALGAS010000446.1 GCA_937959175.1 uncultured bacterium
TTGACGCAATAAAAGCCCCCCGGCGCGAGCCGGGGGGACGGCGGGCCGTTGGGCGGGGTTCACCTCGCGCAAGCTCGGGGTGAGCCCGTGCCATCTCACCGGACGCTCGCTGTGGCCATCCTGCCCTTCGCTCTCTCGTGGGAAACCTCGCTTTCGCCATCCTGGCTTCGCTCGGTTTCCCAACGCCGGCTCGATTGGCACGGGCCCACCCCTCGCGAACCCGCATTCCGCGTGTTATCGCAATAAAAGCCCCCCGGCGCGAGCCGGGGGGACGGCGGGCCGTTGGGCTTTTTCCGCCCAGCCCCGCAGGTAATCTGGTGGACGGGCCCGCCCCGAACCGTTACTATGAGGGGCTTGGATCGCATCGCCGCTGCCGGGCTTCCGGCCGGCGGTGCGATCGCCAGCCAACATTTTTCTTCGGAGCACGCATGGTCAAGTTGACGGTTCGGGAACGGGAAAGCATCCAGGAGGCAGTCCGCCGGTTTCGCAAACTCGTGGAGCGAAGCGGCATCAAAAAGGAAATGCGGAAGCGGGAGTTCTTTGAGAAGCCCAGCGAGTCCCGTCGTCGTGCCCGTTTGCGTGCCGAGCGCCGCATGAAGCGGAACCGTCTCCTCGGCGTCTGAGATCAGCTCAGATTCTGCTGCCCCGCGGCGTGCTGCCTGCCACGGCGCTGGCTTAGCCCCAGTCGAGGGCGATATCGAGCCAGGGGGCATGATGCGTCGGCCAGCCGGTGCTCACCCGGTCGACGCCGCTTTGGGCGATCTCGGCCACCGTCTTGGGCCGAATGCCGCCAGAGGCCTCCAACACCACCCCGGGCGCGGTTCGATCGCGAAGGGCCACGCAGCCGGCGAGTTCGTCGGGGGTCATGTTGTCCAGCAGGACCACGTCAGGCCCGGCCGCCAGGACCGGCTCGAGCTGCTGGATCGAATCGAGCTCGATTTCGACGACGGTGCTCGCGGCCCGCTCCGGCGGAAATGACTGCGCGACAAAGGCCCGGGCTCGGCGGACAGCTTCGGCAGGATCCAGGCCGGCCGCTGCCGCCGCCGCCAGATGGTTGTCTTTGATGAGGATGGCGTCGTAGAGGCCGAGGCGATGGTTCCAGCCGCCACCGGCCCGCGTCGCGTATTTGTCGAGCAGCCGCCAGCCAGGCACGGTCTTGCGAGTGTCATAGACCCGGCAGGCGGTGCCGGCCACGGCGTCGACCAGCCGGCGCGTGGCAGTGGCGATGCCCGAAAGCCGACCCAGCAGATTGAGCACGACCCGCTCTGCGGCCAGCACGCTGCGGGTCGGGCCGGCCAGCGTCGCCACCGTGTCGCCAGCGGCAATTCGGGCCCCGTCGGCGACGCAGGGCTCGAGGTGAACCGCCGCATCGGCAACCGTCGCCACGATCGCCGCAGCAGGCAGCCCGGCGACCACGCCCTCGGTCCGGCAGACCACCGGGAGTTGGCAGCAGGCCGCGGCGGGCACGATGCTCAGGGTCGTCCAGTCGCACTCGTGGCCGAGGTCCTCGGCGAGCCACTCGGCCGCACGCCCTGCCACATGGTGGGCGAGGTGATCGTCCCAGCGGAGCTGCACAAATCCCGGCCCCGAGGGCCTGTCGCGGGGAAGGGGGTCGGGCTCGCTCATGCGGAAGGGGCTGCCAAGGAATGACCGCGGGGCCCCCACCGGCGGGATGCCCATCAGCGGCGGGGACGTTTGCCGCCGGGCCGCGTATCCTAGGGGAACGTGATGCCACCAGGCCACCACCCCGCTGCCCTGCCGATGACCGCTCCGCAAAGCCACCACCTGCCTGCCCGTAGCCAGCCCCTGCTGGCGGCCATGCTCGCTGTGGCCGTTGCGGGCATGGCCGGGTGGTACGTGGTCTCCGGCGGTCTCTCTGGCGGCCTCGTGCATCACGACGTCCCGCCTCCCGCCGACGCCCGGTTCATGGTCAACGTCAACCTCGCTCCACCGGCGGAACTGGCCCAGCTGCCCGGCCTCGGGCCGGCGACCGCCGAGCGGATCGTGGCCCATCGCGAACAGCAGGGCCCGTTCGCCAGCCACGAGGACCTCCTCGCGGTGCATGGCATCGGGCCGGTGACGCTGGAGCGGATGCGGCCCTATCTGCGGCTGATCGATCCGCCGGGGGAGGCGCCATGACCGCCCCCGCCACCCTCCACCGCGGCGTCTTCGATCTCGCCGCTCCCTACGAGCCAGCCGGTGATCAGCCGGCCGCCATCAACGCCCTGGTGCAGGGCATCGGCGAGGGCCGCCCCTCGCAGGTGCTGATGGGCGTGACCGGCTCGGGCAAGACCTTCACGATGGCCAACGTCATCGCCCGGGTCGGCCGGCCGACGCTGGTCCTTTCCCACAACAAGACGCTCGCCGCCCAGCTGTATGCCGAGTTTCGCGATTTCTTCCCGCATAACGCCGTTCACTACTTCGTCAGCTATTACGACTACTACCAGCCCGAGGCCTACATCCCCCAGCGGGACATCTACATCGAGAAGGATGCGGCGATCAACAAGGAGATCGACCGGCTCCGGCTGGCGGCGACCAGCGCCCTGGTCAGCCGGCGGGATGTCGTGGTCGTGGCGAGCGTCTCCTGCATCTACGGCCTCGGCTCGCCCGATGACTATCGGGCGATGGTGGTGCGGGTGGCCCGTGGCAGCCAGCTGACGCGAGATGACCTCCTCAGCCGCCTGGTCGCGGTCCACTACGAGCGGGGCGATGTGGCCTTGGAGCGGGGCCGGTTCCGGGTCCGCGGCGACTCGATCGACATTTGGCCGCCGTATGACGAGCTGGCGGTGCGGGTCGAGTTCTGGGGCGAGGAGATCGAGTCGATCGCCATCATCCATCCGACCAGCGGCGAGGTGGCCGCCCAGCGGGACGAGCTCTACCTCTATCCGGCCCGCCACTTCGTGATGCCCGAGGACCGGATCAAGGCCGCCGTCTCGACGATCAAGGCCGAGCTCGACATGCGGCTCGAGGAGCTCAAGGGCCAGGGCAAGCTGCTCGAGGCCCAGCGGCTTGCCGCCCGCACCCGCTTCGACATCGAGATGATGCTCGAAGCCGGCTTCTGCCCGGGCATCGAGAACTACTCCCGGCCGCTCTCCGGCCGGGCCCCAGGCAGCACCCCGACGACGCTCTTCGACTACTTTCCCGACGACTTCCTGTTTTTCGTCGACGAGTCGCACGTCACCGTGCCGCAGGTCCGCGGGATGTACGCCGGCGATCGCAGCCGAAAGCTGACGCTCGTCGATCACGGCTTCCGCCTCCCCAGCGCCCTCGACAACCGGCCGCTGATGTTCGACGAGTGGGAGAAGCGGCTCGCCCAGACGATCTTCGTGTCGGCCACGCCCGGTCCATGGGAGCTTGGCCGGACCGGCGGTGAGGTGGTCGAGCAGGTGATCCGGCCGACCGGCCTGCTCGACCCGGTGATCGAGATCGTGCCGGCCCGGCAGCAGGTGGTGCACCTGTCGGGTGAGATCGACAAGGTGGTGGCCGCCGGTCAGCGGGTACTCGTCACCACGCTGACCAAGAAACTGGCCGAGGACCTCTCGACCTACTTCCAGGAGCGGAAGGTCCGCTGTCGCTGGCTGCACAGCGAACTCGACGCCTTCGAACGGGTCGAGCTGCTCCGCGACCTCCGCGAGGGTGCTTTCGATGTCCTGGTGGGCGTCAACCTGCTCCGCGAGGGGCTCGATCTCCCGGAGGTCTCGCTGGTGGCGATTCTCGACGCCGACAAGGAGGGCTTCCTGCGGAGCGAGACCTCGCTGATGCAGACGATCGGCCGCTCAGCCCGCAACGTCGACGCCCGGGTGATCCTCTACGCCGACACGATCACCGAATCGATGCAGCAGGCGGTCGATGAGACCCGGCGGCGACGGACGCTCCAAGAGGAATACAACCGCGAGCACGGGATCACGCCCGAGACGATCCGCAAGGAGATCCGGGCCGGGATCGAGGCCGAGGCCGTCTCGCGGGAGGTGGCCTTCAAGGCGGTCGGCCAGAGCGACGAGGCCCGCCGGCGGCAGGGCGAACTGATCGAGCAGCTCGAGGCCGACATGATGCAGGCGGCCGCCGAGCTCGATTTCGAGCGGGCGGCGAGAATCCGCGACGAGATCGCCTCGCTGCGGGATGGCGGCGGCCGTGCCAAGGTTGGCGGCGGTCGCGGCCGGGGCGGCCCGCGGGGCCGGGGCAAGCGGGCCGGAGGTTCCCGGGGCGGCAATGGCCGGGGCGGCCGGATCCCGCGGCCCAAGCAGGCGTGAGCGGAGCGGGCATGGACGAGCCGGGCGATGGCGGGAAAGAAGGGAAGCTGCTTCGTCGGCTCCTGGAAATCCAGGAGCGGGAGCGACAGCTCGTCTCCTACGAGATCCACGACGGCCTGGCCCAGTACCTCGCCGGCGCGATCA
>CALGAS010000447.1 GCA_937959175.1 uncultured bacterium
GGTGGCCCGTGCCATCTCGCCGGACGCTCGCTACGAGCATCCTGCTCTCCGCTCGCTCGGAGGTAATCGAGCTTCGCCTTCCGGGCTTCGCTCGATTTCCTCACGCCGGCTCGATTGGCACGGGCCCACCCCTCGCGAACCCGTATTCCGCGTGTCCTCGGGTTGGAAAAGGGTACAGGCACCTCGCTTCGCTCGGAGCCAGTCCCCCATAGAAGCCCCCCGGCGCGAGCCGGGGGGACGGCGGGCCGTTGGGCCTTCCCGGCCTCCGGAAGCCCGCAAACCATTCACCACCAACCAAGCCCAAAACGCGATCCCCACCAACCAAGCCCCGCGACGTGAACCGCTCAAACGGCGACACCGCTCCGCCCCCCAACTCTCCGAAAATCGGCGCTGCGGCGGAGGACCGGGCTTGCCTATCCTCCCGTCATGAGCACTTCCCATGAGCAGCCGCGGCGGGGTTCGGCCGGCGGGCGGTCCGGCGGGCGGATTCTCGTCGTCTGCACACGCTACATCGGCGACACCGTGCTGGCGATTCCCTTTCTCCGGAACCTGCGGCGGGCCTTTCCCGACGCGGCGATCGATGTCTGTGCCGAGGGCGGCTCGCGGATGGTGCTGGCCGACTGTCCCTACGTCGATGAATTGGTCTGCTGGGATCGTCCCGCGGGCCGCCGCACGCTCGCCGCGTCGCTGGCAGCGATCCGCAGGCAGGCCGCCTGGCTGCAAAGCCGGGGCTATGAGCGGGCCTATCTGCTGAAGCGATCCTTCTCCGGCAGCCTCCTGGCGACGCTGGCCGGAATCCCCCGCCGGATCGGATTCGCGGCTGACGGCCGGATGCTGCTGACCACAACGATCGCCCCGGCCCGCGGCCGGCATCAGGCGGCCCGCTATCTCGACCTTCTGCGGGCCGACGGCATCCCGGTCGACGACGGCCGCAATGAAAACTGGGTGACGCCAGATGCGGCGGCCGAAGTTGCCGGGCTGCTCGAGGCGCTGCCCGCCGATCGTCCCCGGGTCTTCGTCGCGATGCGGTCGACCGCCAAGGAGAAGCATTGGCCGGCCGACCGCTGGGCCGTCCTGCTGACGAGACTGGTGATGGAACACGGCTGCGAGATCGTCCTCTGCGGCTCGGCCGCCGATGTCGCCGCCCACGAGGCGGTCCGGGAGATGGTCGGCCCGCTGGTGGCCGCCCACCTCCACGACTTCTCCCGCCACGTGCCCCTCCGCTCCACCGGAGCGCTGCTGGCCAGGATGGACGCCCTGGCCGGCGTCGACACCGGCCTTGTCCACCTGGCCGCCTCGCACGGCCTGCCGGTGGTCGTGCTGTTCGGCCCGACCGATCCCAATCGCTGGTCGCCCTGGAGTCCCCGGGCCACGATCCTGCGGTCGGCCGCGGTGCGGCGGCCGTTGCTCGACAGGCTCGGCCTCTCCCGGCAGGCCGACACCGCCGCCTGGCCGGCGGGAACCGCCGACCTGGCCGAAATCGGCGTCGGCGAGGTCCTCGCGGCCATCACTGCCACCCTGCCAGAACGGGCCAAGCCCGCCATCCGGACGATCGACCTGAGGGAGGGAGGCTTTCGTTACGAAGTGGTCGGCGGCGCGGCTGCTGCCCCGCAGGCCGTGGCCGCGGCCCGGCCGGCGAGGTAGCCGCTGGCCCAGGCCCACTGGAAGTTGAAGCCGCCGATCCGGCCGTCGACGTCGAGCACCTCGCCGGCCAGCGAGAGCCCCGGGCAGATACGGCTCTCCATCGTCTCGAGTCGGACCTCCGCCAGCGGCACTCCGCCGGCGGTTGCTTCGGCCACCGCGAAGCCGCGGTCGCCCGTGATCGGCAGCTGCGTGGCGGTGGCGACGGCGGCCAGCCGGCGGCGGGTCTCGCGGGGAAGATCACCGCTGGCGACGGCCCCGGCCTGCTCGCAGAGCCCGCGGGCCAGCCGGTCGGGCAACCGCCCGCGGAGGACGGCGAGGGCCCCCCGGCCCTGTTCGGCGACCAGCAGCCGATCAAGCGACTCACGAGTTTCGCCCGGCAGCCAGTTGAGCTGGAGCCGCACGGCTGGGTCGGTGTGCCGGGCGACGAGCCAGTGCCGGCTGATGTCGAGAACGCCCGGCCCCGACAGCCCGACATGGGTGCAGAGCGTGCTCCCTGCAGTGGTGAAGAGCTTCTTGCCGGTGGCCGAGGAGAGTGTGATCTCTGTCGGCACCGTCAGGCCGGCCAGCGAGGTGATCCAGTGGCCGGCCGGCAGGACCAGCGGCACGAGGGCCGGCACGATCGGGCTGGTCAGGGAGTGGCCGAGGCTCTCGGCCAGACGGAACCCCGTCCCATCAGAGCCGCTCTTGGGCAGCGACTTCCCGCCGGTCGCGAGGATCATCCGGCGGGCGGTGAACTCGCCGGCCTCGGTCGTGGCCAGGAACCGGTCTCCCTCCCGTCGGATCGCCGTCACCCGGGCGGGGTGGTGAATCTCGACGCCGGCCCGGGCCGCCTCGTCGAGGAGCGCCGCCAGGACTGTCCGAGCCGAATCAGTGACCGGGAAGAGCTTTCCGGTCTCTTCCGTCTTCAGACTCACGCCTGCCGCGGCGAAGAAGGCGACGGTGTCTTCGACCGTGAACCGCCTGAGCACCTTGCGAATCGCCGCCGGCGAGCTGCCGGCGTAGTCGGCCTCGCCGACCTGCCGGTGGGTCACGTTGCAACGGCCACCGCCGGCCACCAGGATCTTGGCCCCGAGTTTGCGGGCGGAGTCGAGAGCCACGATCGTGAGCGGCTGGCCTGCCTCGGTCGCGGTCCGGCCGGCCCAGGTGGCCGCGAAGAGCCCCGCGGCACCGGCACCCACGACCAGCACATCGATCGGCTTATTCATGATGGGGACTGAAAGGGCTGCGGCATGAACGACCATCTCCGGAGGAACAGCCCACCGCAGGCACCCGAGAGCCGATCCCGCCGCACATGCAACGGCAGTGCCGGCACAGTACGCTACACCAGGTGGCACTCCCGTGGTCTGAAGGTCCGGCGGGGGTGACCAGCCGCCCGCCCACCCTGGAGATTCCGCCATGGCCCGTCGCCCCGCCCTCTCCCGCCGCACGTTCACGGGGCTCGCTGGTGCCGCCGGGGTCGGATTCTTCAGCGGCGTCGGAGCCGGTGTGGGGCGGGCCGAGGGGCCGAACGACAAGCTCACCATCGCCGCGATCGGTGTCGGCGGCCAGGGGTGGATCAACCTTCGGAAGCTCTCCGGGCAGAACATCGTCGCCGTCTGCGATGTCGATGAGCGACGGGCCGGCAAGCGATTCGAGGAGTTCGCCGCAGCCCGCCGGTACACCGACTTCCGGCGGATGTTCGACACGATCGAAAAGGAGATCGACGCGGTGGTCGTCAGCACGCCCGACCATACCCATTTCCATCCGGCCTGGTGGGCCCTGGAGCGAGGCAAGCATCTCTATCTCGAGAAGCCACTGGCCCATGAGGTCGAGGAGGTCCGCCGGCTCACCGACGCGGCTCGCGACAAGGGCCTCGCCACGCAACTCGGCAACCAGCGGCACGCCAACCCCGGGCTCCGGGAGGCCGTGGCCATTGTCCAGAGCGGGGCAATCGGCGAGGTCCGGGAGGCCCATGCCTGGATTGCCAGCAGCCGGGGGATGCCCGCCGTTCCTGGTGCCGCCGAAGCGGTGCCGGAAGGCCTCGACTGGGACCTCTGGCTCGGACCCAATCCGGAGCGTCCCTACACGCCCGGCTTCGCCCCCTACGACTGGCGGTTCTGGTGGGAGTTCGGCACCGGCGAAACCGGCAACTGGGGCTGCCACATCCTCGACATCCCCTTCTGGGCCCTCGATCTGGTCTCTCCGGTGCACGTCTCCGGCAGCGGTCCCGCGGCCGATCCCGACCGAACCCCGACCGCGATGACCACCCGCCTCGACTTCCCGGTCCGCGGCGACCTGCCGGCGGTGAGTCTCCATTGGTATCAGGGTACGCCGCCGGTCGCCGTCGAGCGGGGGCTCGCGGGCAAGACCTACAACACGCTCTTCATCGGCAGCGACGGGGAGCTGGCCTGTGGCTTCGATCGCTGGAAGCTGCTGCCCGAGGAGACGTTCACCGGCTTCGCTGGGCCTGACCCCGCGATGCCCCCCTCGCCCGGCTTCCATCAGGAGTGGGTCGACGCCTGCCGTGGCGGCAAGCCGGCCAGTTGCAACTTCGACTATTCCGGCCCGATGACCGAGAGCGTGCTGTTGGCCAACATCGCCTACCGCGTCGGCGGCGAGTTCGACTGGGACGCCGCCGCCCTCAAGACAAGCCGCGACGACGCCACGGCACTCATCCGCCGCCAATACCGCCCGGGCTGGACGGTCTAGCCGCCCGGCTGGCGGGATCGTGAAGATTTCAAACCAGCCTGCACGGTTTCGGAGGACCTGACCGAAACGATACGCTTATGATCTACCGATTTTCCCCGGGATTTCCAGTGATGCTTGGCCACCGATTCATCCTGCTCGTCGCCTGCCTCGGCGTCTCCTCGATCTCAGCCTCGGCCGCATCGGCGGCGACCCTCCTCGTCGAGGCGGAGAGTTTTGAGGACCGCGGCGGCTGGAAGCTCGACACCCAGTTCATTCGGGAGATGGGCTCGCCTTACCTCCTCGCCCACGGGCTGGGCCGGCCGGTCGCCGATGCCACGACGACGGTCAGGATTCCCACGGCGGGCACTTGGCATGTCTGGGTGCGCACCAAGGACTGGGTCGCCCGCTGGAAGGCGCCGGGTACGCCAGGCAGGTTCCAGCTTCTCGTCGACGGCGAGCCGCTTGGGGCAACCTTCGGCACCGAAGGGGCCGAGTGGGGCTGGCAGCCGGGGGGCACGGTCGATCTGCCGGCCAGCGAGATCTCGCTCGCTTTGCATGACCTCGCCGGCTTCGACGGCCGCTGCGACTGCATCGCCTTCACCTCCGGGCCGGAGCCGCCGCCCAACGACTCGGCGATTCTCCCCGGCTGGCGACGCACCGCGCTCGGTCTGCCGGAGGAACCCGAGACCAAAGGGCCCTACGACCTGGTTGTGATCGGGGGCGGCTATTCGGGAATGGGTGCGGCCATCTCGGCGGCCCGCCAGGGCCTCGCCGTCGCGCTCCTGCAGGACCGGCCGGTCCTCGGGGGCAACGGCTCGAGCGAGGTCCGCGTCTGGGCGATGGGCCTGATCCGCCGCGGCAGGTATCCGCGGATCGGCGAGATCGTCGAGGAGTTTGCCGACACGGCGACGAAGAGCCCGGGCACGTATGAGGAGTTCGAGGACGCCAAGAAAGAACGGATCGTCAGGGCCGAGCCCACCATCGACCTCTTTCTCAACACCCACGCCTTCGCCGTCACCCGCGAGGACAATCAGATCCTGAGCGTGACCGCCCTCGACACCCGCACGAGCCGCGAACTCGAGTTCACCGGCCCGTTCTTCTGCGACGCCACCGGCCACGCCACGATCGGCCATCTCGCCGGAGCCGAAACGGTCATGGAACCCAAGGGCCGGATGGGAATGAGCAACATGTGGGCCTGGGCCAACAGCGACCAGCCGGAGTCCTTCCCCGAGACGCCCTGGGCCCTCCCCCTGGAGATGGCCGATTTTCCCTACCCTCGCGATTTCCACGGCCAGTGGTTCTGGGAGAGCGGCTTCGACAAAGACCCCCTGGCCGACGCCGAAGGCATACGCGACTGGAACCTGCGGGCGGTCTTCGGCGCCTTCAACGCCATGAAGAACCGCGGCGGGGCGGCTGACCATGCCAACGCGATGCTCACCTGGGTCGCCTACATAGGCGGCCCCCGCGAGAGCCGGCGGATCCTCGGCGACGTCGTGCTCAGCCAGGACGACATCGTGGCGAAGCGGGAGTTTCCCGACGGCTGCGTCCCCTCCACCTGGTCGATCGATCTCCACTACCCCAAGGAGCAGTACGCCAAGAAGTTTCCCGACAACCCCTTCATCTCGATCGCCGTCCACGACCGGCGGGTCGACCGGTCCGTGGGCTATCCCGTTCCCTACCGCTGCTTCTATTCCAAGGACGTCGAGAACCTCTTCATGGCGGGCCGCTGCATCTCCGTCACCCACGAGGCGCTTGGCACCGTCCGCGTCATGAAGACCTGCGGCATGATGGGGGAGGTGGTGGGCAAGGCGGCGAGCGTCGCCGTCAGGCATGGCACCACGCCGCGGGGCGTCTACGAGAACCACTGGGACGAAATGGACGAGCTCCTGAAGCTCCCCGGCAAGGCCCGCCGAGAGGCCGACCAGTAGTTCGTCTTCGGAAACTCATGGTCGCACGACATTCGGACCGCCTGCAGCGGTATGCCGGGCACCTTGCCCGGCTGACGGCCTGGGCCGCCCTCGTCTGGCTGGTGCACGGGGTGCACCAGCGGCACCTCGCCCGGCGGCAGGCGGTCGATCTGGCGGCGGTGCCGCTGGAGACCATCCGCAGGCATCTACCGGAGGCGGCGGCGATCGGTGGCGACTCGCCGGCCGTGGCGGGCGGCCGCGATCTGCTCGGGCCCACAGGCGACCGCGTCGGCACGATCCTACGGACGAGCCCCGCTGGCGACGTGGCGATCGGATTCTCGGGGCCGACCGACGTGCTCGTGGTCTGCGATGCCGAGCTCGTCGTGGCCGGGATTGAGATCCTCTCGAGCGGTGACACGCGGGACCACGTGCGGGCCGTCGAACGGGACGAACAGTTTCTCACGTCACTTGCGGGCACGCCGTTGGCGGAACTGGCCGGCCTCGGGGCCGACAGCGTGGACGCCGTTGCCGGCTCGACACTGACGAGCATGGCGATCATCGACGCGGTTGCGCTTCGGCTCGGGGGGAGCGGATCGGGCAGTCGGTTTGAACACGAGCCGGGGCTGGCCGATCTCACGCTCCTGTTTCCAGCAGCCGTGTCGATTGAGCCCGATGCCGGTGACCCGAGCGTCATTCGCGTCCTCGGACCCGATCGGCTCCCGCTCGGCTGGGCCTTGCGGACGAGCCCGGCCGCCGACCGCGTGATCGGCTACCAGGGGCCGACCGACGCCCTGGTGGGGTTCGACACCACGAACCGAGTCGCGGGTGTCGCGGTCCTCGAATCCTTCGACAATGAGCCCTACGCCGGCTACGTCCGCGACGACCGGGCCTTTCGGCGGCTCTGGCTGGGGATGTCGATCGAGGAGATCGCCGGGATCGACCCGGCCGCCACCGGCGTCGAGGGCGTCAGCGGGGCCACGATGACCAGCCAGGCCGTGGCCGAGGGGATCGTGCGGGCAACGCGGGATCGGCGGCAGCGAGAACCCGCCCTTGCCGACGGCCTGCTGCCGGCCGTCCGTGGATGGCTGGCCCAAATTGAGCCCCCTCAGTGGGGTGCGATCGGCCTGATCGCCGCCGGCGTGATCACGGCCTTCACGCGGCTGCGGGGCACCTGGTTCGGCCGGCTTGCCCTGCCCGTCGCCGTGCTCGCGTACCTCGGCTTCGGGGCCGGGGCACTGCTGTCGCAGGCGCAACTTTGGGGCTGGGCCCAGGCAGGCGTGCCCCGGGGAGCGGCGGTGCTCACGGCGCTCGCCGCCGTGGCGATCCTCCTGCCGGCCACCACCCGGCGAAACGTCTACTGTTCGCATCTCTGTGCGCATGGAGCAGCCCAGCAGCTGCTTGTGCGGTTCGCCAAGCCCAAGGGCCAGATTCCCAAGCGACTCAAGCCAGTGCTCGCCGCGCTCCCCTGGGCACTGCTCGCCGTGGCGATCCTTACTGCAGTCTTGCCGCTGGGCCTGGCGCTCGTCGATCTCGAGCCCTTCGACGCCTATCTGCCGCTCGTGGCCGGCATCCCGGCGCTCGTGATCTTCGTGATGGGCCTGGTGGCAAGCAGCCGTTATCCGATGGCCTACTGCCGCCATGGCTGCCCGACAGGCGCTCTCCTCGATCATCTCCGGCTCAACCGCAAGAGCGGCGTTTTCAACTGGCGGGATGGCGTGCTCGCCTGCTGTCTGGCGATCGCCGCCGCGGCCTCCTGGTGGCCGGCATGAGCGGGCGAGCCGCGGGGAAGGGGCTGGTGACGTGCCTCGTCCCACCGTGGGGCAGGCCTGCAGCCTGCCGGCGTTGGGTCGGGGTTCATGGCAGATTACAAATCCACCCCATGGTCGGTTGGTGGCGGGTCGGGCTTGCGGCCGTTCTCTGCTCGCTCTGGTCGACGGTGTCCGCCGAGCCGATCGTGCTCGCCGGGCCGGCGATGGGCACGACCTACCGCGTCGTGCTTGCCGCGGAGATCCCCGGCCTCACCCGCGGCGAGGTGCACCGCGAGATCGAGGCCGTGCTCGCGCGGATCGACACGGCGGCGAACACCTGGCGGGACGATTCCGACGTGAGCCGCTTCAACCGGGTGGCGGCCGGCGAATGGGTGCCGGTGGGAGACGATTTGGCCAGGATCGTCACCATCGCCCGCGAGGTTCACGCCGAGACCGACGGGGCCTTCGACATCACCGCCGGGCCGCTCGTGCGACTCTGGCAGGCCGCCGGAGAGCCGACGGAGGCGACGCGTGCTGAAGCGCGAACGCTCGTCGGCATGACGCTGATCGAGCTGCGACCGGCAGCGGACGGTCAGCCTGCTGCCCTGCGAAAGCTGCGGGCCGGCGTCTGCCTGGACCTCGGCGGCATCGGCCCCGGCTACGGCGTCGATTGCATCGGCGATCGGCTCGCCGCGGTTGGCTCGCGGGGCCACCTCGTCGAACTCGGCGGCGAGGCGCGGGCCTGGGGAACCCGGCCGGACGGAAACTCCTGGCGGGTGCGGCTGCCGGAGGGGCCTGAAGAGCTCATGGAACTGCCGCCGGGCCGGGCCGTCGCCTTCGCGACCGTGCGGACGGGGCAGGGCCCGATCGACCCTCGCAGCGGGCGGCCGGTGACGACCGGGCCGCGGACGGTGCGGGCCATGGCGGGGACGTGCAGCCGTGCCGATGCCAGAGCGGTCGCCGTCGCGGTCGGCTGGAAGCCGCCAAACTGATGCAGCGACCAGGGATGTTTGTGCCCCGGCAGCCGCGGCCGGCGGGTCAGGCTCGCCGCCGGCGCCGCCAGCCCAGGCCGAGGGCGGTGGCGGTCGCTCCGGTGAGCAGAGCGAGCGTGCCCGGCTCGGGCACCGGCTCGAGCGTCACGGTGACGGGATAGTGGTCGGAGGGATAGTAGCCGCCGATCGTCGTTCGAATGATGCTGCCGCCGATCACGTCGAAGTCTCCCTCGCTGTGGAGCACATGATCGATCCGGCTGCCGTCGGTGCCACCGGCCCAGTTGTGGAAGGTCCGGCCCTGCGGCTGCCCGCTCTGGTCGTAGCTGTCGACCAGCCGACGCTGCCCGCCGGCACCGCTGCCGAGCAGGGCGTTGTAGCCGGCGGCCCCGCGAACCTCGTTGAGATCACCCATCGCGATCACCGGGGAGCCGCCGGAGAGCGTGTCGATCCGGCCGCGGATCAGTTCGCCGGAGAGCCGCCGCGCCTCCCCGTCGAGCGACCAGTGGGTGTTGATCACAAACAGCTCACTGCCGGTCTGGGTGTCCTGGAGTTTCAGCCAGGTGGCCATCCGGGGGTTGCCCGTGTCACCGCCGTTGCCGGTGAAGGTGGTGCCCGGGGTCGCCGGCGTGTCGCTCAGCCAGAACTCTCCCTGGTCGAGCTGATTGAATCGGGTGGTCCGGTAGAAGATGCCGGACCGCTCCCCACTCGAACCACCGTCGCGGCCGGGACCGTAATAGCCGTAGCCGGAGAGGCTGCCCTGCAGGTCGGCCCGCTGATTGTCGAGCATCTCCTGGACGCCCAAGAGATCAGGCCCGAAGGCATTGATCACGTCGGTGACGCGATCCCGCCGGTCGGCACCGAAGAAGTAGCTCCACGACCGGGCGGCGTTGAAGAGCCCGTCGCCGTCGAACTTGATGTTGAAGGTCATCACCTTGACCGGATCGGCCGCCCGCACCGGGCGGCCAAGGCAGCCCAGCCCGCCGATCATCACCAGCCCGGCACCCGCCGCCAGCACCGCCCGTCGGCCGACGATTCCTGCTCCCCGCCACATCAGCATGCGTCCGCCTCCTGTTCTTCACGTCCTGCGAGTGTAACACCGCCGCTGCCGTCTCGGGGATCTCCGGAGTCAGCTCGTCGTGAACGCGGAGTGGGCGGGTTGGTGGTAATGGTTGCTCGGGCTTCCGGGGGCCGGGAAGGCCCAACAACCCGCCGTCCCCCCGGCTCGCGCCGGGGGGCTTCTATAGGAAAAGGGGACTGGCTCCGAGCGAAGCGAGGTGCCTGTACCCTTTTCCGGCACGAGGACAACAGGAGGTCTCAATCGGGTTGTTGTGAACGCGGATTGCGCGGATGGGTGGTGGACGCGTGGCGGCTATCGGAAGAGGGAAGGCCCAACAACCCGCCGTCTCCCCGGCTCGCGCCGGGGGGCTTCTATGTGTTCACATGCACACGGAATGTGGCCACCCCCGAGCCTCAGCCCGAGCTACTCACCGTCGGCGTGATGGGGGCAGGGCTCGGTGCTGAACAGGCAGCTTGATTGATCGCCGCGAGCCGCCACGTAGGCAATCAGGTCGAGGACCTCGTCGCGATTGAGCGTGTCGAGCAGGCCCTTGGGCATGATCGAGACGGGGGACGTCGTCCGTTCGTCGATGTCGCTCTTCGGGATCCGGATCGGCTCCGCCTTGGCGACCGGGTTTTCCACGATCGCCACGGCGGCGGGCGTCTCCTCGACCACCAGGCCGGTGATCACCCGGCCCGCATCGGTGATGATCGTCGTGGAGCGATACCGGTCGTCGATCTTGAGCGAGGGATCGAGGATGTGCCGGGTGATCTCGAGGGCGGTCATCTCCTTGGAGAGCTTGGCGAGTTCCGGGCCGAAGTTGTTGCCTTCGTCGCCGAGCTTGTGGCAGGCGACGCAGGAGGCGGTCCGGAACAGCTCCCGGCCGTGCACGAACGACCGGCCGGCGGCCATCGCCGCCACGCTTCCCTCCAGGTCGGTAAAGGTCCACTCCGTCCGCGGGCGGCGATCCCGGAGCAGCTCGTCCTTGATCTCGACGGGGTGGGCGGCGAGGTAGGCCGCCGGGTCGGCCAGGTACCGTTCCAGGTCGTCGACCACGTACATCGCCCCGAACATCCGCCGCCAGTGGCCGGGGTAGGTGCAGACGTAGGGGTAGACGCCGGGCTCGGTCGGCGCCTCGAACATCAGCTTCTGCGTCGTCTGCGGCTGCATCAGTGTGCTGGCCGCGAGGATGTCGGGAGACTTCGGCACGAAGCTCGCCTTGGCGAAGGCGGGATCCTGGGCCCGCGCCTCGGCGAGTTCCCCGACCGCCTGCATCATGCCCGGTTGCGTCACCACGAAGTTGTGGGGCATCGCATCGGCATTTTCGAGTACGAACAGCACCGGCCGGCCCGCCTGCACGACGATCGTTTCGGTGTCGTAGGCCATCCGCTCGTAGACCGTGCCAATCCGCACCACGCGAACGCCCAGATCGGCGAGGACTGCCCGGCGGGCCCCGCCCTCGGCCGCCGGCAGGAGCCGGGTGAGGTTTTCGGCAAACTGCCAGGCGGCCAGCCCGGCGTCGCTCGACCGCTCCTCCGGCGTGGCCGCCTTGATTGAGGCGATCACCGCGTCGGCCAGCTCGCCCGCTCCGTCGGCCGGCCAGGAGGCGAGCGGGATGCGGGCCAGGCTGCGAATCCCGGCGTCGCGGTCGATGCCATCCTGGATGAACGGAGCGATGGTGCGGAAGGCTTCGGTCTCCTTGCCCTTCACGCCCACGATCGCATCGAACACGGCCCTCCGAATCGCCACGGCGGTGCGGTCGGCGTCGCTGACCAGCCGAAACTCCGCCGCCGGCGCAGGGGCGGGCTGGCTGTCGAGGCGAAACGTCTCGCGGCGGCCGGGATCAAGCGTGATCAGGCTGAAGCCCTGCAGCCGCTCGCCGAGATTGGCCTCGTTGCGGTTGTGGATCACGATCCGCTCGACCTGATACTCACGGCCGAGATCCAGTTCCCACCACGGGTCGGCGATGTTTTCTTGAGAATGAGTCTGGCCACCTCGGGTGAAGGCGGGGTGGGCATTGCCGTCGATGGCCCGGGCGGCGACGCCGTTGTTGGAGGTGTTGATCTGGCTGGCCGTGCCCTGGCGGGCGACGTTGTGTCCGTCGGCATAGACCTCCACCTCGGCCAGCGTCAGCGTGCGGCTCGGCCCCGGCAGTTCGATCCGGACGTATCGGGCGGGAGCGCCCGGCCGGGCGGGCGGTTGGCCGGCCGGCGGCTCGAGGAGAGGAAGCATCCGGTCATAGAGCCCCGCGGCCACCGCCGGGTCGCTCACCAGCGGGAGGGCCTCGATCAGATCGACCAGCCGCTTCGGCTCCCCGCTGGCCAGGGCCCAGGCCCGCTCGCTGGCATCGCCGCCCCCGCTGCCGGCCGCATCGATCGTCATCAGGGCGACGTAGCCGATCCTTCGCATGATCGGCCGTCTGGCCGTGGTGGCGAGCGTTTCCATGTCGCCCCGCAGTTCCGCCAACTCGCCAGCCGGCCGGGCCAGGAGCAACCGGATCAGATCGAAGACAGTCGCCGAATCGACCTCACCCTGCCGGGCATCGAGGGCGGCAAGCGCCCTGGCCACCACCGTGACGACGCTCGTCGCGTCGGCCTTGGCAAGGCCCTCGACCGCCTCGCGACGCAGCCGCTCGTCGAGGCCGCTTCGCAGGAGCATCGCCCGGAAGACGTCGGGCGAGCGGGGCTCGGCGGCGAGCTCCTCGTTGCTCAGCGAGCCGTAGTAAAACTCGAGCCCGGGCCTGGTCGTAAAGGCCAGCGGCTGGCCCGCCTCCCGGGCCCGCCGGTATTCCGGCTCGAGCACGCGGGCCGCCTCGGCTTTGACGTAGTTCATGAAGCGGTCGCCGGGAAAATCGTTGGCGATCGCCAACGCCTCGATCGCCTCGGGCACGCGGAGGAAGGTCGCCGTCCGCACCGCCTCGACCCGCACCCGCGGATGCGGATCGGCGGCCGCTCGCCGCA
>CALGAS010000448.1 GCA_937959175.1 uncultured bacterium
GCTCGATCCCAACGCAGGCTTCGCCACCGTGCTCAACGACCGGATCACGCTGCCGTCCGCGGGCCCCTTTGTCGTCACCTCCGACCTGTCGCTCTACCAGGGGTTGATCCTCCAGGCAGGCTTCACGATGAACGGCCTCAACGCCAACATCGTCAACGAGGCTGCCTACGGGAGCGTCAGCGTCTCGGTCGTGCCGGAACCGGCGTCGGTCGGCCTGGCCGCCCTCGGCCTCGCGGGTCTGGCCGGCATGGCCCGCCTGCGTCGCCGGTGAGTCTTACCCGGGCCCACCCTCGCCTTCCCTCTGGCCGAGAATCCCCCGCTCGGCCTCGCTTTCTCTCGACGGCCCCGGCTTCCCACCAGAAGCCGGGGCCGTTCGCTTGCCCCCGAAGCCACAGGCGACTATCATGCAAGTGAAACAGTTCCAGCCGGGCATAAAAGCCCTGTGAATCGTGGCTGGCATCGTTTCAGCGAGGGTCTCTGGAAGGTTTTCGCGGGGATAGGGCAGTGGCAAGCGTCCGAGCGATTGCAGCACAGTTGAACGTCTCGCCGGCGACGGTCTCGCGGGTGCTCAACAACCACCCGGACGTCGACGAGGCGACCCGCGAGCGGGTGCTCGCCCGGATCAATGAACTTGGGTATTCGCCCCGGATCGGCCGGCGGATCACCAACGTGATCGCTCTGGCCTATCCCGACGAGCCGGTCCGCAGCGAATACGGCTCGTTCGAGCCGGCGCTGCTCAGCGGCATCATGCGGGGGCTCGAGGAGCCCCAGTTCGACCTCAAACTGCTCAACATCCGCCGCGACAAGGCCCCCAACGAGACCTACACCCAGTTCTTCATCCGCAAGGGCATCCGGGGAGTGATTCTCCGCTGCTTCCGCAACAACCGGCCTACGATCTGCAAGATCGCGACCGAGCGGTTCCCGGCGATCGTCGTGGCCGATGCCTTCGACGAGCCGGGGGTCAACTTCCTGCGGGCCGATTCCTATCCCAGCAGCCGTCAGGCGGTCGAGCACCTGATCAGCCTCGGCCACCGCCGGATCGCCCTGGCGATGCACAACGTGCCCGACTCCGACCACGCCGATCGCCGGCGGGCCTACGACGACGCGCTCTTCTGTGCCGGGCTGCCGGTCGATCCGGCCCTCGTGATCGAGTTGCCGGCCAGCCTCTCATCCGGCGAGCAGGTGCTCGACACGATGACCGGCCTCGACGATCCGGCCACCGCGATCTTCGCGACCAATCCAATGACGACGCTCGGCATCATGCGGCGGGCCCAGGAGAAGGGAATCGACGTGCCGAAGCAGCTTTCGGTGGTCGGCGTCGACGACAGCGACGTGCGAACCCACATCTGGCCGCGGCTCTCCGCCGTCACGCAGGACGCCTCTGCCCTGGGCATGGAGGCGGCCCGCTGGCTGACGGAGGTGATCGCCAGCGGCAAGACGGCGGCCAGCTGCCGCCGCACGATCGACACGGTTTTCGAGGTCAATGGCACGACCGGCCCGGCACCGCAGCGGCAAGCTCGCCGCCGCCAGGACCGCGGACGAGTCACCACCGGAGACGCGGAAAAGGCGGACTGAGGCGAACGAGACGGTTTTTTGACGAGGCGGCGCATCACGGCCGGCATGGCTGCCGTAGTGCTCCGGGGGATTCAGCAGATTTTCAGCATCCTTTTGGGGAGATTGTCATGTCTTCGATCCAGATGAAACTGTTCCAGCACGCGGCGGGCCACTTGGGCCGGGCGTTCAGGAGCCGCACCTTCCGTCTCCTGGGCCGGCTTGGGCTCGCCGTCGCGGTGATCACCGCCCCCCTGCCCCGCGTC
>CALGAS010000449.1 GCA_937959175.1 uncultured bacterium
CACTTGCTCTTGATCACCGCCTCGGCGTCGGCCTCGGCGAGCAGGCCGAGGATGATCGCCCGGGCCTCGGCGGCATCGCGGGCCCAGTGGACCTGTCCGCCGCGGGCCTCGAAGGCCGCGACGAACGTTGGGAGCAGCTCGTCGAGCCGGTTGACCGCCGACCACTTGGCGAGGCTGGCGGCATCGCGGGCCTGCTCCCAGTCGCGGAAGCGGGCCTTCTGGGCGTCGCGGCTGGTGTAGTAGCCGCCGAGGGCCCGGCGGACGAAGTCCCGATGGCCGGTGTCGCGAACATGCTCGGCGGCATCGTGGAGAAACTGCTTCTTGGCCACGCCCGGCTCGGGATGCTCGGCGGCGGCGGTGGTCGCGGGACTGCTCATGTCACCTCCCCGGCGAGCACCTCGGCCAGATGAATCGTCCGCGGCCGCTTGCCGTTCTTGGAGAGCCAGCCGTCAAGCTGGAGCTGGCAGGACGGATCGCTCGAGACGATGTAGTCGCAGTCGGTCCGGGCCAGTGAGCCGGCCTTCACCTCGGCCATCGCGGTCGAAACCATCGGAAACTTGACGCTGAAGAGCCCGCCGAAGCCGCAGCAGCTCTCCGGCTCGTCGCACTCGACGAGCTCGAGATCACGGACCGCCGCCAACAGTTGCCGGGGCTCGTCGCGGATTCGCAGCTCCCGCAGGCCGTGGCAGCCGTCGTGGTAGCTAACCCGGTGGGGAAAGCGGGCCCCGACGTCGGTGACGCCGAGCTGGTTGACGAGAAACTCACCAAACTCGAAGGTCCGGGCCGCCAGATCGAGCGCGGCGGTCTCATGGGGCGTGCCGGCCAAGAGTTGCGGATAGAAGACCTTCATCATCGCCACGCAGGAGCCGCTCGGGCCGACGACCGCCTCGGCATCGGCAAAGACCTCGACCGCCCGGCTGGCGACCCCACGCGCCTCATCCCAATAGCCGGCGTTGAAGCTCGGCTGGCCGCAGCAGGTCTGGGCCGAGCGAAACTCGACCGTGTGGCCCAGCCGCTCGAGCACCGTCGCCACCGCCAGGCCGACCTGGGGAGTCAGCTGGTCGACGAAGCAGGGGATGAAGAGGGAGACATGCATGCCACCCCTGATTGTAGACACGCGGCACACGCCGCGGCTGACCGGTATCAGCCCGCAGTCTGCCGCTTTTCGATCGCCCGGACCATCGCCGCGGCCATGTCGGCGGGACTCTCGGCGATCTCGATCCCGGCGTCGGCCAGGGCCGTCAGTTTGGCCTCGGCGGTGCCCTTGCCGCCGGAGATGATCGCCCCGGCGTGGCCCATCCGCTTGCCCGGCGGAGCGGTGCGGCCGGCGATGAAGGCGGCGACCGGCTTGGTGACGTGGTGCTTGACGAACTCGGCCGCCTCCTCCTCGGCGCTGCCGCCGATCTCGCCCATCATCAGGATCGCGTGGGTGTCGGGGTCGGCCTCGAAGAGCGTGAGGATGTCGATGAACGATGAGCCGACCAGCGGGTCGCCCCCCAGCCCGACGCAGGTGCTCTGGCCGTGGCCGAGCTGCGTCAGCTGCCAGACCGCCTCGTAGGTGAGCGTGCCGGAGCGGCTCATCACGCCGACGTTGCCCGGCGTGTGGATGTAGCCGGGCATGATCCCGATCTTGCACTCCGCCGGGGTGATGATCCCGGGGCAGTTGGGGCCGATCAGCCGGCTGCCGGAGTCTTTGAGGACCGGCAGGACCCGGGCCATGTCGAGGACGGGAATCCCCTCGGTGATCGCCACGACCAACTCGATCCCCGCCCCGATCGCCTCGAGGATCGCATCAGCCGCGAAGGGGGGCGGCACGAAGATCATCGTCGCGTTGCAGCCGGTCGCGTCACGGGCCTCGGCGACCGTATTGAAGACCGGCAGGTCGGCGACCGTCTCGCCTCCCTTGCCGGGCGTGACGCCGCCGACCATCCGGGTGCCGTACTCGAGGCAGCCCCGGGTGTGAAACTCACCGACCTTGCCGGTGATGCCCTGACAGATGACG
>CALGAS010000450.1 GCA_937959175.1 uncultured bacterium
GATCGACCCCGTAGTGCTCGCCGATGCCGCGGCCGGTCTGGCCCATCACGCCGAGCGAGTGAGCCTCGTCGACCATCAGGAGCGCCTTGTGTCGTTTCGCTAAGCCGACGAACTTCGGCACGTCGGCGAAGTCGCCGTCCATGCTGTAGATCCCCTCGACCACCACCAAAACCCGGCGATACTGTCGCCGTAGCTGGGCGAGCATCGCCTCGGCAGCCTCGTAGTCGTTGTGGGGGAAGGGGCGGCGGCGGGCGCCGGAGAGGATTGCCCCTTGCAAGAGGCTGTTGTGGGCGAAGGCGTCGTGGAGGACGAGGTCGCCCGGCCCGACCACATGCCCGATCACCGTCTCGTTGGTGGCGTGGCCGCCGACGAAGGTCACGGCATCTTCCGTGCCGATGAAGCTTGCAAATTCCCGTTCCAGCTCCTGATGGATCGTCTTCTCGCCCGAGACCAGCCGGCTCGCCGAGACGCTCGTGCCATAGCGATCGAGGGCCTCCTTGGCCGCTGCCGTCACCTCCGGGTGGCCTGACATGCCGAGGTAGTTGTAGGAGGCCCAACTGATCAGTTCGCGACCACCGATCATCGTCCGGTCGGTCGTCAGCCCCTCGTGGACGCTGAAGTAGGGATTCTGGAGGCCCGCGTCGCGGACCATCGCGAAGTTCTGCTCGAGGGCGCGGACCTCCGGGAAGTCGGCGATTACATAGGCGTCGGAGTCGATCTCCGAGGGGCCCTGGGCGGCGGGCAGCTCCTTGTGGCGATCGACCGGCATGTGGTCGATGATCGCCTCGGTCACCTCCCGGCAGGTCTCGATCATTGGCAGGACCTGCTCCGGGAAGCGGGCCCCGAAGGCCTCCTCGAGGCTGGCGACGATCTCCATCCGCTCGAGCGAATCGAGGCCGAGCTCGACGATGTTGGTGTCGAGCGTGAGGTTGCCGGCCCGCTCCTTGGCGATCCGCCGGACGTGGTCAAAAACGGTCTGGACGATCTCCTGGGGCAGTTCCCGGTCGGGCCGGTGGGCCCGCTTGGCATCGCCGAGCGGCCGCTGGCGGGCCAGCCGAGGCATCTCGGGCTGCGGGGTCGCGGCGGCGGCCTCCCGGGCGGCCGCCAGCCAGCCGACATGCTGCTCGACGACATCGAGTGACTCGTCAAGGAACTGGCGGCGGCAGGCGTGCCGCTGGATCTTGCCGCTGGAGGTCTTGGGAACGCTGTTGGGCCTGACGAAGACGATCGCTTCGGCGGCCACTTCGTGCTCCCGGGCCAGTTGGCTGCGAATCGTGTCGAAGGCGGCGGTGATCTCGGCCTTGTCGCGGCGGCCCCGCTCCAGTTCGGCCACGATCACGACCCGTTCCCGCCCCTCGTGTTCGACGGCGAAGGCGGCCAGCGAGCCGGCCCGCACCAGCGGCGTCGCCTGCTCGACGGTGTATTCGAGGTCCTGGGGATAATGGTTGCGGCCCCGAATGATGATCAGGTCTTTGAGCCGGCCGGTTACGAACAACTCGCCGTTCTCAAAGAATCCGAGGTCACCCGTCCGCATGTAGGGGCCTGGGTTGGGCCGCCAACGGGAAACCTCCTGGGCCGGCTCGGCGGGATCGGGCTGAGCGAGCATCCCGCCGAAGGTGGCCTGAGTCACCTCGGGCCGGTTCCAGTAGCCCTGGGCCACGCTCGGACCGCTGACCCAGATTTCCCCGACCCGGCCCGGTGGCAGCGGCTCATGGCTCTGGGGATCGACGATCAGCACGTCCTGGCCGTCGAGTTCTCGACCGCTGCCCACCAGCCGGCGTGCTCCGGTCTGCTCGTCGCCCACCACCTGAACCGTGCCCGTTTCGATCGAGACCGCCTCAAAGGAGCGAATCACCGGCGGCTCGAACTTCATCCCGCCGGTCACCATCAGGGTGCTCTCGGCCAGGCCGTAGCAGGGGTAAAAGGCCTCCCGCCGGAAGCCGCTGACGGCGAAGGCCTCGCAGAAAGCCTCGATCGTCTCGGCCCGCACCGGCTCGGCCCCGTTGAAGGCCAGCGACCAGCTGGAGAGGTCGAGCGCGGCCCGCTGCTCGGGCGTCGTCTTCCGGACGCAGAGCTCATAGGCGAAGTTGGGGCCGCCGCTGATCGTGGCCCGGTACCGCGAGATCGCCTGCAGCCAGCGGAGCGGCTTTTGCAGGAAGGCGACCGGCGACATCAGGACGTTGAACTTGCCGCCGTAGAGCGGCACGAGAATCCCGCCGATCAGCCCCATGTCGTGGAAGCTCGGCAGCCAGAAGACTCCCGACTGGCTGCGGGTGATCTCGAAGGCCTGCATGATCCGCAGCGAGTTGTGCAAGAGATTTTCGTGCGAGAGCATCACCCCCTTGGGCGTGCCGGTCGAGCCGCTCGTGTACTGGAGGAAGGCGAGCGTGTCGCCGTCGATGTCGGGCCGCTCCCAGCGGTCGGACCAG
>CALGAS010000451.1 GCA_937959175.1 uncultured bacterium
GGGCATCCTGCCCTTCGCTCGCTCGTGGGAAACCGAGCTTCGCCTTCCGGGCTGCGCTCGGTTTCCCAACGCCGGCTCGATTGGCACGGGCCCACCCCTCGCGAACCCGTATTCCACGCGCGCGGACGCCATAAAAGCCCCCCGGCGCGAGCCGGGGGGACGGCGGGCCGTTGGGCGATCCCGCTACCGATTCCCGCTACGCCCTCACCACCAACCCGCCCAAAACGCCTGCCGAACCAAAGACCGCCCGGAACGTGCACCGACGGACAGCGGGCGTTTTGGTTCTCCTGGCCCCCGGACGCCCCCGCTTCCCGCTCACCGCCGGGGATGAAACTTCCCATGCACGGCCTTGAGCCGCTCGGCGTCGACGTGGGTGTAGCGTTGGGTGGTGGCGATGCTCGCATGACCGAGCATTTCCTGGACGTGCCGCAGATCGACGCCGCCCGAGACGAGGTGGGTGGCGAAGGAGTGCCGGAGCGTGTGAGGCCCGATCCCCGGAGGAATGCCGGCGGCGGCGGCGTGCTCCTGCACGATGTCCCAGATTCGCATCCGCGAGAGCCTGTTGCCCCGCGCCGAGAGGACCGCCCACGGGGCCGACCCGCCGCCGCGGGCGGCAAACTGCGACCGCGACCGTGCGAGCCAGGCCTCGATCGCCAGCACCGCCCGGCGGCCGAGCGGCACCACTCGCTCCTTGTCGCCCTTGCCCCGGCAGGTGGCAAAGGCCTCGGCGAGGTGGATGTCGGCCAGCCGCATCGTCGAAACCTCGGAAGCCCGGCATCCAGTTGCGTAAAGCAGTTCGAGCACGGCCCGGTCCCGGCGGCCACGACCGGTCGCCGGATCGGGGGCGGCCAGCAGACGATCGACCTGCCCCGGGCCGAGCGTCGCCGGCATCGTCTCGTCCGGCCGGCCCGGAGCCAGCAGTTCAGCCGGGCTCTCGCTGACGACCCCCTCGAGCTGCAGGAACGCATAGAAGGTGCGGAGCGTGGCCGCCTGACGGGAAATACTGGCCCGGGCCAGCCCCCGCTTGGCGAGAAACGCCAGATAGTCACCGAGTTCCCGGACGCTGAGCGAGCCAGCCGCCCGGCCGCCAAGCCAGGCCGAGAAGTCCCGCAGGTCGCGAGCATAGGCGGCCTGCGTGTTTGCTGACAAACCCCGTTCGTGCCGGATGTGCTCGAGAAACCGCTCCACCAGGAGGCTCGTGGCGGTCGACGCCGCCTCCAGCGGACCGGCGTCGAGAATGATCCGGCGGGCCCTTGGCATGCGGAATCCTGGCGAACGGGTGGAAATCGATGAATCCGGCCGACCCTCCCGCGGCGGTCCTCCTCCGCGGCAACTCGATCACCGCCGCTGCCTGGTCCCCTGCCCCGCCGCTCAGGCGTCATACCCGAGGTTTGGCGCCAGCCACCGCTCGATTTCAGGGACGGCCATGCCCTTGCGGGCCGCATACGACTCGACCTGGTCCCGGGTGATCCGGTCCACTGCGAAGTATCGGCTCTCCGGATGGGCGAAATAGAGCCCGCTGACGCTTGCCGCCGGCATCATCGCGCAACTCTCCGTAAGCGTCATCCCCGCCACCCGCTCGGCATCGAGGAGGGTGAAGAGCGCCCGCTTCTCGGTATGGTCGGGGCAGGCCGGATAGCCAGGAGCAGGCCGGATTCCCCGGTATTTCTCGGCGATCAACTCGTCGTGTGAGAGCTCCTCCTCCTGCCCGTAGCCCCACTCCCGCCGGACCTTGGCATGGAGCCATTCGGCGAAGGCCTCGGCCAGCCGGTCGGCCACCGCCTTGGCCAGGATCGAGGAGTAGTCGTCGTGATCGGCGTCATAGCGGCGGCAGAGCTCGTCGCAGCCGTGTCCGGCGGTGCAGGCAAATCCCCCCACGTAATCGGCTCGGCCGCTCTCCCGCGGCGCCACGAAGTCGGCCAGGGCATGAAACACATCCTGCCCCTTCCGCTCCCACTGCTGCCGGAGGGTGTGGACGCGGCCAAGTTCCGCGGTCCGGTCGTCGTCGGTGTAGAGGATGATGTCGTCCCCCTCGGCGTTTGCCGGGAAGAAGCCGTAGACGCCGCGAGCGGTCAGCGTGCCCTCGCGGGTGACCTCGTCGAGCATCGCCAGGGCGTCCCGGTGGAGCTTGCGGGCCTCCTCGCCGACGACCGGATCGTCGAAGATCGCAGGATACTTCCCCTTCAGCTCCCATGACATGAAGAAGGGCGACCAGTCGATGAAGGGAATCAGCTCCTCCAGGGGCACCCGCTCCAGCACCCGCGTCCCGAGAAAGTCGGGCACGGCGATCGGGGCGGTGGCCCAGTCGGTGGTCCACCGCTTCTCGCAGGCGAGCGAATAGGGGATCAGTTTCGTCGTCTGGCGGGCCTTGAAGTTCTCGACGTCGCGGGCCTGGGCGGCCCGGTTGGCCTTGGAAAACTCCTCTTGCAGCCCCGGGCTGAGCAGTTTCTCGACGACGCCGGCGGCCCGCGACGCATCGGTCACGTGGATGACATCCCTGGAGTATTTGGGGGCGATCTTGACGGCCGTGTGGCGGGCGGACGTCGTGGCCCCGCCGATCAAAAGCGGCATCTTTAGCTTCTCATGCTCGAACTCCTGGGCCACCTGGACCATCTCCTCAAGGCTGGGCGTGATCAGGCCCGAGAGGCCCACCACGTCGGCCTCGTGGCGAATCGCCTCCTCGATGATCTTGTTGCAGGGCACCATCACGCCGAGGTCGATCACCTCGTAGCCGTTGCAGCCGAGCACCACGCCGACGATGTTCTTGCCGATGTCGTGGACGTCCCCCTTGACCGTCGCCAGGAGCACTTTTCCCCGCGACTGCTGTTCGTTGCCAGAGGCGGCCCGCTCGGCCTCCATGTAGGGAAGCAGGTGGGCGACAGCCCGCTTCATCACCCGGGCGCTCTTGACCACCTGCGGCAGGAACATCTTCCCCTCGCCGAAGAGATCGCCGACGGTCTGCATGCCCCGCATCAGCGGCCCCTCGATGATCTCGAGGCTGGTGTCGTACTCCTGACGGGCCTCCTCGACATCCTCCTCGACGTGGTCGGCGATTCCCTTGATCAACGCGTGAGAGAGCCGATCCTCGACGCCCATGCTCCGCCAGGTGTCGGCGGCAGCCACCTCGGCCGGATCACGGCCCTTGACCGTCTCGGCGAACTCGACGAGCCGCTCGGTGGCATCGGGCCGCCGATCGAAGAGGACGTCTTCGATGCGGGTCTTCAGTTCCGGCTCGATCTCCTCATAGACCGCCAGCTGACCGGCGTTGACGATCCCCATCTCCATCCCGGCCCGGATCGCGTGGTAGAGGAAGCAGGCGTGCATCGCCTCGCGGACGGCGTCGTTGCCGCGGAAGGAGAAGGAGATGTTGCTCACCCCGCCGGAGACCTTGACCGCCGGCATCGCCTCCTTGATCAGGCGGGTCGCCTCGATGAAGTTCTTGGCGTAGGCGTTGTGCTCCTCGATGCCGGTGGCGACGGTGAGGATGTTGGGATCGAAGATAATGTCCTCGGGCGGGAAGCCGGCCTCCTCTGTCAGCAGCCGGTAGGCCCGCTTGCAGATCCCCACCCGCCGCTCGATGTCGGTCGCCTGCCCCTCCTCGTCGAAGGCCATCACGACCACCGCCGCCCCGTAGCGGCGGATCGTGCGGGCCTGCTCGAGGAACGCCGCCTCCCCCTCCTTGAGGCTGATCGAGTTGACGATCCCCTTGCCCTGGATGCACTTCAGCCCCGCCTCGAGCACCTCGAACCGCGAGGAGTCGATCATGATCGGGACCTTGGCGACCTCCGGCTCGCTGGAGAGGAGCGTGAGAAACTTCGTCATCACCTGCACGCCGTCGAGCATCCCCTCGTCAACGTTGATGTCGATGATGTTGGCCCCGTTTTCCACCTGCTGGCGGGCGACGCCGAGGGCCTCCTCGTATCGCTCTTCCTTGATCAGCCGCGAGAAGGCCCGGGAGCCGGTGACGTTGGTCCGCTCGCCGACGATCGTGAAGCTGCTCTCGGGCCGGATCTCTTCCATCTCGAGGCCCGAGTAGCGGCTCCGCCGGGGCGGCGGGGCCGGCTTCCGCGGCGGATACTTCGCCATCACCTCGGCGATCGCCCGGATGTGGTCTGGCGTGGTGCCGCAGCAGCCGCCGACGATGTTGAGCCAGCCGGCCTGGGCGAACTCTTCGAGCACGCTGGCCATCATCTCGGGGGTCTCATCGAAGCCGCCGAGGGCATTGGGCAGGCCGGCGTTGGGGTAGACGCTCACCGGGATCGGGGCGATCGCCGCCAGGTCGGCGACGTGGGTGCGGAGCTTCTCCGGGCCGAGGGCGCAGTTGATCCCGACGCTCACCAGGTCGACGTGCTCGAGGCTCGTCCAGCAGGCCTCGACCGTCTGGGCCGAAAGGGTGCGACCCCCCTCGAAGATCGTGAACGAGGCCATCACCGGCACCCGCACGCCCGTCTCGTCGAAGACCTGCTCGATCGCGTAGAGGCAGCTCTTGAGGACAAGCGTGTCGAAGGCCGTCTCGGCCAGCAGCACGTCGACGCCCCCCTCGATCAGCGGCTCGATCTGCCCCCGGTAGGCGGCGACCATCTCGTCGAACGTGACGTCGCGGTGGCCGGGGTCGGCGACGTTGCCGGCGATCGAGAGCTGCTTGTTGGTCGGGCCGATCGACCCCGCCACGAACCGCGGCCGGGAGGGATCCTTGGCCTCCGCGGCGTCGGCCGCCTCGCGGACGAGCCGGGCCGCGGCCAGGTTCATCTCCCGCGTGTATTTCTGAAGCCCGAAGTCGGCCAGGGCGACACTCGTGGCCCCGAAGGTGCAGGTCTCGACAATGTCGCTGCCCGCCTCGTAATAGGCGGCGTGGATGTTGCGAATCGCGTCGGGCTGGGTGAGCACCAGGACGTCGATGCAGTTTTTGAGATCGCGGTGGTGATCGGCAAACCGCTCTCCCCGGAAGCCCCCCTCATCGAGTCCGAGGGCGTGCACCATTGTGCCCATCGCCCCGTCGAGCATGAGGATCCGTTCTTTGAGGAGGGAGCGGAGCAGGTCGTGGCGGGCGGCAGGTGATGTGGGAATCAAGGGTCGCAAACCGGAAAAATGGGTGAAATGGACTGTTTTTTCGGCCTGAATCGGCCTCGGCTCTCGTCTCGGCATCATAGGCCAACCATCGGCGGCGGCATACCGCCACCTTCTTCAAGCAGGATTTTCCGTCGCCAGGCCCGCCGCTGGCAGACTCCCCGGCCGCTCCCCGCCGCATTCAAGCCAGGTATCCGCCGCGGACGATGGCTTGCACGGGAGCGGGGTTTCATGGCGATGCGCGTGCTGGCGAGGATTCCGGAAATCACCGTGGAGCGGCCCGCGGTCGTGTGTCTGCCGCCTCCACCGGAGGTGGCGGCCGACGCCCCAAACCTCCCGGCGGCCCCTGCGCCGGCGGGATCGCGGCCCGCCCGTCCTCTGCTCCCGGCGACGGCCGTCCGGCGTCCACGAGCAGCTCGCCTTGCTCCCAGCCATGTCAGGCCTCGACTGCCACTGGCCTCGATCCTGGCCCTCGCGCTGGTCACCCTCGGGATCTGGTCGCTGGTGGCCTACCGCGAGGCCGATCGCCCTGAGGCCGATCGCCCTCCGCCCCGGATGGCTGCTGCACCCGATGCTTCGCCCGTCATCGCCCCGGAGACGACCCTCCGATGACGCTCGACTTCCTCGATCAGGCATTTGTCGACGCCTGGCAGAGCCGCGCTGCCGACGCTCCGGATCCCACCGAGACCACCGTTTCGGTCGCTCCGTCAC
>CALGAS010000452.1 GCA_937959175.1 uncultured bacterium
GGAACTCGGCTGGCAGCCGCGATACGAACTGGCCTACTACGTCGTCCACGGCCTGCTCCATCTCGCCGGCGAAGACGACGACACTCCGGGAAATCGGCGCAGAATGCGCAGGCGGGAGCGGGCCGTGATGCAGGCCGTCGGCCTGCCGCCACCCCCCCGCCGCCCTCGCAGGCCGCCTGCCCATGCCCGCTGAAAAGACGCTTGCGATCGTGATCCGGACGATTCCGTTCGGCGAGACCAGCAGCGTCGTCTCGGTCTACTGCCGGGAGTTTGGCAAGCTGCGGGCCCTGGCCAAGGGAGCCTGGCGGCCCAAGAGTTCCTTCGATGGCGGCCTTGACCTGCTTTCCACCAGTCAGGTACTCGTCCTTCGCCGCGCGGCGGGCGGGCTCGACCTGCTCACCGAGGCAAGCCTGGAATGCCGCTTCCGTGTCGGCACCAGTCTGACCGCCGTCCTGGGCGGCCTGCATATCGCCGAACTCCTCGAGGTCCTCACGGCCGATGCCGATCCCCAGCCGGAACTCTTCGACACCGCGGCGGTCACCCTCCGGCGGCTCTCCGATTGGCGGGGCTCCGAGGATGCCCTCCCGGCGATCCTGCTCCGCACGGACCTGGCCTTTCTCCGGCTCACTGGCCATGGCCCCGAAACAAGCCAGTGCGTCGAATGCGGCGGGAGCCTGCCGACGACCGGCCGCACGGCCTTCGGGATGCTCGAGGGAGGCTCGCTCTGCCCTGGCTGCCGGGGCGGCCGGCGTGCGGTCGCCTCGCTCTCGAGCGGAGCCCTGGCGGCGATTCGCGGCGGGGGTCGGCCGACAGCCGAAGACGCCATCCCTCCTCAGGCGATCGGGGAGGCCCGCGCCGTGATCACCACCTACATCGCCCACCTGCTCGGCAAGCCGACCCGCGTCGCCACGCGGCTGCGGCCCCGCGCACGCCGGAGGACCAGTTGACGACACCTGCCTTCCCACCGCGACCGCCCGCAGGCCAGCAGCCGGCTGGTCGGCCCGCTCACCGCCTGCCGGCGGCCGTGGCGGCCGTCGTCGCGGTGCTGGCCAGCGGCTGCGCCACTTTTCAGGTTCCCGCCTGGCCCTGGGCCAAGACCGATCCGGCGGTCGCCGCCAAGGAGGCGGAGGTCAATCGCGAGCTCGGCGAAGACGCCGACGGCGAGGTGATCTCCTCGGAATACGCGGGCATGAATCCCGACCTCGTCTTCGATCCGCTCAAGGGCGACAACATCGCCAAGTCCTGGAAGAAGCTCATCGGCCGCGGTCCTAACGAGCAGGTCGCCAAGGCGGCGATGGCCGAGGCCGACCGGCTGTTCCGCGGCGGCGACTACAAGGGGGCGATTCCCAAATACAAGAAGGTGATCGACCGCTGGCCCGATTCGACGCTCGAGGAAGACGCCCGCTGGCAACTGGCCGAATGCCTGTTCTTCACCGACCAATACCCCCGCGCCGAAGACGCCTACGACGAGCTCGTCAAGAAATACGCCAACACGAAATACCTCAACCGGATCGCCCAGCGGCAGTTCGTGATCGCCCAGTACTGGATTGGCCTCGACGAGAAGAACCGCTATCCGACGATCGTGCCCAACCTCTTCGACCGCAGCCGCCCCCTCTTCGACACCCGCGGCCGGGCGATGAAGGCCTTCGACCACGTCCGGATCAACGATCCCCGCGGCCCGCTAGCCGACGACAGCCTGATCGCCCAGGCCAACGCCCACTTCCTCGACCACGAGTGGCTCGACGCCGACTACTTCTACGGGCTCCTGCGGAGCGAGTATCCCGACAGCGACTTCCTCCTCCAGGCGCATCTGCTCGGCCTCCAGGCCAAGCTCCAGGCCTACCAGGGCCCCTACTACGAAGGCGGAATCCTCAACGAGGCCGAGATCCTTGCCGACCAGGTCGTGGTGCAGTTCCCCGACCAGATGAGTAGCGATGAGGAGACCCGGATCCGCAAGGTACGAGCCGAGATCGCCGCCCAGCAGGCGGAACGTCACTGGAAACGGGCCCAGTTCTACAACAAGGGCAAGCACTACACGGCCGCCCGGATGTATTACGCCATGATCGCACGCGACTACCCCGAGACGCAGCTTGCCGCCGCTGCCCGCGAGAAGTACGCGGCCATCGAGACCCTCGCCGACGTCTCCGACGACCCCTTTCCGATGCTGACCCGCGTGCTCAATCCCGACGCCTTGAAGGAGGCCGAGCTCGACGCCATGGCCGAGGCCGAGGAGCAGACGGCGATCGCCCGCCAGCCTGCCGACGGCACCACGCCGCCGAAGTTCTGACCGCCGGCCGGTGAGGACCTGCTCCATGAATCCCCTGCCCGGCCGTATCCGGCTCGCTGCCTGCCTGGCGGCCGTCGTCGTCACGGCGACCGCCGCCGGCTGCGCCACCTACCGCTTCGGCAACAACACGCTCTACGCCACCAACGTCCGCACGATCTACGTGCCGATGTTTCAGTGTGACTCCTATCGCACGACGCCGGCGATCGACATCGGCGAGCGGCTCACCGAGGTCGTCTGCAAGGAGATCGAGAAGCGGACCCCGTTCAAGGTGGTCGGCAGCGAAGACTCCGCCGACAGCGTGCTCACCGGCCGGATCGTCGCCGACACCAAGCGAATGGTGGTCGAAAGCCCGACCGACCAGTCGCGGCAGATCGAGATGAACTACCAGGTGATGGTGACCTGGGCCGACCGCGGCGGGACGGTGATCGCCTCGGGCGACGTGCCCCTGCCGGCGGCGACCGTCGATGTCGGCCAGGCGGCTTCGCTGGTGCCCGAATACGGCCGCTCGGTCGCCAGCACGCAGCAGGAGGCGATCATCAAGATGGCCCAGCAGATCGTCGGCCTGATGGAAGAGCCCTGGTGAGCCGGGCTGCCCATGCTAGGCTCTCGCTCCGATGAGCCTTTCCCTCCCCAGCCACTGGCAGTTGCGTTCCCGGCGGCTCGAGCTGCCGCACCCCGGCGGCTCGCTGCGGCGGCCGCTGGTGATGGGGATCGTCAACGTCACCCCCGACAGCTTCTCCGACGGGGGCCGCCATGCCGACGTCGACGCGGCGGTCGCCCACGGGCTGCGGCTGGCCGCCGAAGGCGCTGACATTCTCGATGTCGGCGGCGAGAGCACCCGCCCGTATGCCGAGCCGGTGGCCGCGGCCGAGGAACTCGCTCGGGTGGCCGAGGTGGTGCGGCGGCTGGCTGCTGAAAGCGGCCTGCCCATCTCGATCGACACATCCAAGGCGTCGGTGGCCGCTCGCGCCGTCGAACTGGGCGCCGAGATCATCAACGATGTGACCGGCCTCGAGGGCGATCCCGACATGCTGGCGGTCGCCCGCAACTCGGCCGCCGGCCTCTGCGTGATGCACATGCAGGGCACCCCCCGCACGATGCAGGACGATCCCCGCTACGACGACGTCGTCGAGGAGATCCATGGCTATCTCGCCCGCCGGCGGGACGCCCTCCTGGCCGCCGGCATCCCGCTGGAACGCATCTGCCTCGACCCCGGCATCGGGTTCGGGAAGACCCATGCCCACAACCTCGCCCTGATGGCCGCGGCGGGCCGCTTTCTCGACTTGGGCACGCCGATTCTGGTCGGCCATTCCCGCAAGGGATTCATCGCCAAGTCACTCGAGCAGCGGCTGGGCCGCGGGGTGAGCCTGGCCGACCGGGATGCGGGCACGGCCGGGGCTGCCTGCGGGCTGGCCGCCAGCGGCATTCAGATCGTCCGCGTCCATGCCGTCGGCCTGGTGCGGGCGGCCCTCGAGTGCTTCGCCGACGCGCAGCCGGCTAGTTGTTTTGCGACCTGAAAAACGCCTGCCGCTGAGCCACCGCGATCCGGGTCAACTCGTCGCCCTGGGTACCGAGCTTGGCGGCCACCCGCTTGCGGTGGGTCTGGACGGTGTGCTCGGAAATCGACAGTCGCTCGCCGATCTCCCGGCTGGTCAGGCCGTCACCGATCAACGCGAAGACCTCCGCCTCTCGCGGCGTCATCGGCAGGCCGTGGGATGCGTCCCGCTGGCCCGAGGCGACGATCGGCCGGACGGGGCCGAGCAGGTCGTCGAGTTCCTGCCGCAACGCCTGGAAAGTCTCATTCTTGCTGATCACGGCCTGAAGTGCCTTGTTGAGCCACGAGGGGCAGACGAAGTCGCTGGCGTTGCCCGAGACCACGATCACCCGGCCGGCCGGGTTGGCCTTGAGGAACGTGCGAGCCACGTCGAGCCCCTAGCCGTCGACCAGCGTCAGGTCGAGCACCAGCATGTCGGGGCAGAACTCGAGACAGGCTGCCTTGCCTTCGGCGACACTCCGCGCCTGGGCAACCACCCGGATCCCGCCGCGGATGCCGATCATGCCGCTGAGCAACTCGAGAAACATCGCCTGATCTTCGACGACCACACAACTGAGCGACTGGCTATCGCCTGGCCCGCCACCCTCTCGATCCGCTGCCCGCTTCTGCTCCGATTCTGGCGGTCGCTCTTGCGTCGTGGCCATCTGGCACCTCCTTGGAAAAACGCTTTCGTGCAGGACGCTCGACTCCGGTCGCCCCGCTATTACCCCGGTTGTTACCTCACGGAACACCCTCGATCTTACAGCCGACCGACATCATCGCGCTCTTCCAACGCGGAGATTTCGTACCCGCTTTCGGGTATCCGGCTGATCGTGGCTGCCGGCTACGTGTTTGAGATTTGCCGACCGCAACCAGGCGAGGACAACGTGGGCGTCGGCCGAGAGCGGATCACCACGCCTCGAATGGTCGCGGACGTGCCGTCGAACAGGCCATCCTCCGCCTGCCGCTCAGGCCTGTTCCAGCGCTGCCCGTGCCACCGCGACGCACTGCTGGAGATCGGCAATCGGATCCTTCGGGTTTTCCTCATACTCGATGGAGAGCGCACCGTTGGCTGGGAAGCCGGCCGCCACGAGGGCCTCCATCACGGCCGGAACGTCGAGGTGCCCCTGGCCGAGGACCACACCCTTGGTTTTGGCCTGCATCTCAGCGAAGTCCTTGAGGTGAATCCCATACAGCCGGCCTTTCAGAAGCCGGATCACCTCAATCGGCCGCTCGCCCGAGCGAATGAAGTGGCCGAGATCGGCACACGCCCCGATCCGCTCATCGTGTTTCTCGATTGCCGTGAGCACGTCGAGAGCCTTGTTGTAGCGATGTCGCGGCCCGTGGTTGTGGATCGCCACCCGGATGTCGAACTCCTTGACGAGTTCGTCCAGGCTGGCGAATGACTCGGGGTCGGGATCGGCCGTGATCGTCTTGACGCCCGCGGCCTTGGCAAACTCGAACAGCTTCCGGTTCGCCGCCGCATCCCCCGTAAATCGGTTGACGCCGTGGGCGGAGATCGTCAGATCCCGATCAGCCAACTGCTGCTTCATCGCCGCGATCGCCGCGGCATCGTCGCTGATCGGAAACATCCCAGGGTAGAACTCGACCTGCGTGAGGCCGAGCCCACTGGCATGGTCAAGGGCCTTCTCCACCGGGAAGCCGCGGAGCGAGTAGAGCTGTATGCCCAGCGTTAGTGGCAACGGCTCCTTGGCGATGGCCGTAGGGCCGAGCGTGGCCGCGCTGCAGGCGGCGGCCGTGGTTGTGAGAAAGGTACGGCGGGTATGACGATCCCGAGACATGATCGCGTTGCTCCTTTGACTGGAGAGACCTGCGGGTAAGATACATCGAAAATCTGCCGCCGCGCCAAACATTTCCATGTCCGCCTCCGCTCCTGAATCCCTTGCCGCCCATTGCCGGGGCATCGCCGAACGGGCCCGCCGGGCCGCGGTCGATCTGGCC
>CALGAS010000453.1 GCA_937959175.1 uncultured bacterium
CGACCAATCCGACCAGCAACGTTCACACCGACACCGAACTGGCCCGCCTCTCCGCCCTGGCCCGCCAGCACGGCATCCCGCTGATCATCGACAATGCCTACGGGGCTCCCTTCCCCGGAGCGATTTTCACGCCGGCCGCGCCGCTCTGGGGCGACCACGTGATCCTCACGCTCAGCCTCTCCAAGCTCGGCCTGCCCGGCACGCGAACGGGCATCGTGGTGGGACCGCCGGAGGTCGTGGCCGCGGTCGCCGAAATGGGCTCCGTGATCGGGCTGGCCAATCCGAACATCGGCCAGGAAATCGTGCTGCCACTGGTGGCCAGCGGTGAGATCCTGCGGCTCTCCGAGACGGTGATCCGGCCCTTCTACGAAGAACGCTCGCGGCTGGCCCGCGGCTGGGTCGAGGAGGCCTTTGGCGACCGCTTCGACTACGCGGTGCATCTCAGCGAGGGTGCCTTCTTCTTCTGGGTCTGGTTTCCCGGCCTGCCGGTGACCACCCAGCAGCTCTACGAGCGGCTCAAGGCTCGGGGCGTGCTCGTGGTGCCGGGGCATCACTTCTTCTACGGGCTCGACGCTCCCGCCTGGCCGCATCCCCACGAGTGCATCCGGCTGACCTTCACGATGCCTCCCGAGACCGTCCGCGAGGGCCTCGCGATCATCGGCGAGGAGGTCCGTCGGCTCCACGGGGCGAAGCCGCACGCGACTCGGCCTCCGCGCTAAGGCTCGCGGACGGGCGTGAACCGCACGACGATCTCGAGATCGGGCTGAGGCGGAACCTCGGTGACGAGCAGCTGAAAGCCCGCGTTCGGCCTTTCCTGATCGCTCGGCCTTGGCGAGCACCGCCTCCCGAATCTTGTGGAGAAGCGGATTGGCTGCAGCCCGCCGCTCGATCTCATCGACCGCCGCCGACGTGAGAAACAGCCGGGGATAAGGCGGCAAGTCGGCCGCTGCCAGCGAAGCGGCCGCGGCCCAAACCAGGGCGATCCCGAGAACGAGGCGACGGAGGGAGAGTTGCATCGGGCGGGATATGTCGCATCGTGGATGCACTGGCGAGGAGCGTACTCGGCGGAGACGCGAGCGGCCGGCGACGTACCCACCAGCGGCTACGGTTCTGGTTGCGTCGGGCGGTCGGCATCGAAGCCGACCATCCGCCGGATCCGATAGGGCCGGCCGTCGCGATTGACGTGCACGATCAGTTCCGCGAGCAGGCCGGTCGCAAGGATCTGGACGCCGATCACCAGCAGCAAGACGCCAAGGGTCAAAAGCGGCCGGCCGCCGATCGATTCACCGCCAAACCAGACCACCGTCAGATAGCCGCAGATCGCCAGGCCGGCCAGAAAGAAGAGCCCTCCCAGCCAGCCGAAGAAGTGGAGCGGCTTGCGGTCGTACTTGAGCAGGAAGGTGACGGTAAACAGATCCATCAGGCCGCGGAAGAACCTGCCCACGCCATACTTGGAGACGCCGAACCTCCGCGGATGGTGCTCGACGGCGATCTCGCCCACGCGGTAGCGATTCCAGGCGGCCAAGGCCGGAATGAAGCGGTGGAGTTCGCCATAGACCGTCACGTCCCGGAGCACCTCGGCCCGATAACACTTGAAGCCGCAGTTGATGTCGTGCAGCGGCACCCCGGTCAGCCGCCGGACGAGCCAGTTGAAGACTCGCGAGGGGAGCACCTTGTGCCATGGGTCGTAGCGGGTCTTCTTGTAGCCGCTGACCACGTCCAGGCCGCCGGCGAGTGCCTCGAGGAAGCGGGGGATTTCCTTCGGGTCGTCCTGGAGGTCGGCATCGAGCGTGAAGACAACGTCTCCGGTCGCATGTTCGAAGCCAGCCGCCAGCGCTGCGCTCTTGCCGAAGTTGCCTCGCAACTCGATCAGCCGCACCTGCCCGGGAAAGAGCGCTGCCAGTTCCGTGACCCGGGCGACTCCTTCGTCCTGCGATCCGTCGTCGACGAAGATCACCTCGAAGGCCTCCTCCAGGGGATCGACCGCCGCCGCGATCTGCTGGCAAAGATCCGCGAGCGTCGGCTCCTCGTCCTGAAACGGGATGACGAACGAGAGCATGGCAGACCCGACGGTGGAACGAATAGGAAGCCTTGTCTGGCTTCAGCGAGTTGGCTTCTCCGCCGCAGCCAACTATAACCACCAGCGGTGTTTGCGTCGGCCTTCCGCAGTCCCCCGCCCTCTCGTATGACGCCTCCGCACGCCCAGGCTGACGATCCTCGGGCCGCACTTCGCCGCGGCGTCTATCTGGTTCTCATCGCCGTGGCGGCGGGCGGGATCACTGGCCGCCTCCTGGCGGTCAACTCCGTCGACCTCGTCCGGCTCGAGCAGCATCTCAATGCCCGGGCCCGGCTCGCGGCCGGCGACGGCCAGCCGCGACTCCGCAACCTGCAGCGGCCCTTCTTGAGTGGCAACGACCGCAGCCGCTGGTGCACGGTCCGGGCGCTCGTCGAGCACGGCACCTACGCGATCGACGAGATCGTCGTCCAGCCCAACTGGGACACGATCGACATGGTCAAGCACGACGGCCGCGGCAACCCGGCCCCCGGGCCCGACGAGGGCCACCTCTACTCGAGCAAGCCACCGCTCCTGGCCACGCTGATGGCGGGCGAATACTGGCTGCTCCACCGCCTCACCGGCTGGACCCTTGGCAGCCATCCCTACGAACTCGGCCGGATCCTGCTGTTCACCTGGAATGTGCTGCCCTTCGTGGGCTACCTGCTGATCCTGGCAGGCATGGTCGAACGCTACGGCAGCACCGACTTCGGCCGGCTGTTCGTGGTCGCCGCCGGTGCCCTGGGCACGCTCGTCACCAGTTACGCCGTGGCCTTCACCAATCACTGGCCGGCGGCCTGCGCGGCGATGCTGGCCCTCGATGCCGCCCTCCGGATCGTCGTCGACGGTGCGCGGCAGCCCCGCTGGTTTCTCATTGCCGGCACCGCCGCAGCCTTCATGGCCGCCTGCGAACTGCCGGCCATCTCGTTTGCCCTCTGCCTGCTCGCGCTGCTCGGCTGGAAGTCACCCGCCCTGACGCTGCGAGCCGCGGCCCCAGGCCTCATAGTCTTCACCGCCGCGGCGGTCGGCACCAACTACCTGGCCCACGGCACGCTCCAGCCGGCCTACGCCCAGCGGCATGTCGAGGGCGGCTGGTACGACTACCAGTTTCGCCGCGGCGACCGCGTGATCGACAGCTACTGGAAGCCGACGACGGCCAAGAGCGAGATCGACCAGGGCGAGCCTTCGCGGGTTGCCTACGCCTTCCACGTCCTCGTCGGCCACCACGGCATCTTCTCGCTGACGCCCGTCTGGCTGCTGAGCCTGGCCGGCCTGGCGATGCTGCTTCGGAAGCCCACCGCCCCGGGCGATCCCGCCCTCACCGGCAGCCGGGCGATCGCCGCAGCCATCCTTGCCTGCACCGTCGTCTGCCTGGCCTTCTACATCGCCCGACCGCTCGAAGACCGCAACTATGGCGGCATGGCGACCGGCTTTCGCTGGGCGATCTGGTTTGCACCCTTGTGGCTCTGGGGGATGCTCCCCGCCGCCGACGCCCTGGCCACCACCCCCCGCCGCCGGATCCTGGCCGCGGTCCTCCTGGCCGCCAGCGTCATGACGGCCAGTTACCCGACCTGGAACCCCTGGACGCAGCCCTGGCTCCAGGTCTTCTGGGACTTTCTTGCCTGATCCGTCGCTCGTGGCGGGTAAAATCGGGGCTGCTATCCGTAGCCACTTCTTCCACCGGCGTGTCCCATGCCACCCTCCCCCGCTCCCACCGTGGGCCTTCGAGCCGGCATCGCGCTGGCAGTGACGTGCCTCCTGGCAACAGCAACCGCGGCCTCGGAGTCGAGCGACGCGGCCAAGACGGCCTACGCCTCTGCTGCAGCCCTGCAAAACCGCGAGGCCTGGGAACTCGCCGGTGACGAGTGGGAAGCTTTGCTGGCGACCCACCCTGCCGACCCACTCGCCCTCAAGGGCCGCTACTACCTCGCCATCTGCCAGCTCAAGCAGGATGACTGGCCGGCCGCCGAGCGGACGCTTCGTGACGTGATCGAAAGCCGGGCCGACGCCGACACGCTGGCACTTGCCCGCCTCGAACTTGGCCGCGGCCTCTTTCGAGTGGCCCGCGAGGACAAGCAGCCGGAAGCATTCACCGCCGCGGCGACTGCCCTCGAGGCGTTCGTCGCGGCCAGCCCCGGCCATCCTCAGGCGGCCTCCGCGGCGAGTCTGGCAGCGGAGTCCCGCTGGCAGGCGGGCGGTCGCCAGGAGGCGATCGCCGCCTGGCGGAGGTTTCTGAAGGTATATCCCGAGGCCTCGCAGACTCCCGACGTGCTCTATGCGCTGGGCGTCGGCCTGGCCGAAGAAAAGCAGTTCGCCGAGGCTGCCGCGATCCTGGCCCGGTTCGCCGCCGAGTATGGGGGCCATGCCTTTGCCGATGATGTCGCCCTCTGGCGGGCCGATGTCGCCATGGCGCTCGACAAGCCGGCCGAGGTCGAGCCGATCGTGGCTCCTGTCGCTGCGGCCGGCGGCCCGCGGGCCGCCGAAGCTCTCGAACGGCTCACCAACGCCCGCTGGACGCTCGAGCAATGGCCCGCCGCTGCTGAGGCCTTTGCCAAACTTGCCGCCGGAAAGCCCGGCGCCCGGACGTCCCGGGCTGCCTTGATGGCCGGCCGGGCCTTTGCCGAAGCAGGCCTCGATGAGAAGGCCCGCACCTGGCTGGCCACCGCGGCCAAGGCGGGCGGACGGAACGGGCTCGACGCCGCTCATCGGCTGGCACGGCTGGAACTCGATGCCAAACGTCCTGAGGCGGCGCTGGCTGTCACCGATCAGTTCATGGCCGCGGCGGGTGACGATCCCACCGCTGAGCCTGACGCCCTGGCGATCCTCGCCCTCGATCGAGCCGATGCCCTCTGGGCCTTGCCCGACCGCCAGGCCGAGGCGATCGCGGCCTTTCTGGCAGTTGCCGAGCGATACCCGGCAACACCCTCGGCCGCCCCGGCCCGGTCGATGGCGGCCCTGGCCTCCCTGGAGACCGGCAAGCCGGCCGAGGCGGCCAAACAAGCCGAGGCCTTCCTCGCCAGGCACGCTGCGACGGCCTCGCCCGCGGCCCTCGCTGACGTGCGGGCGATCCGGGCCGAGGCGTTGCTTGCCCAGGGGCTGGCTGCCGAAGCGGCTGCCGCCTACGCCGATCTGATTGCCGCGAATCCTCGAGCGGGCAAGAAGCCCGACTGGCTGCTTCGCCAGGGGGCCGCCTGGGCTGCCGCTGGCCAATGGCAATCAGCCCACGCCGCCCTGGCCGCCGCGACCTCGGGCCTCACCGGCGATCGGCAGGCCGAGGCATTGTTTCTCGACGCGACCGCCCTGGTCGAACTCGACAAACCGGCCGAGGCGGCCCGGCTCCTGGCGACCCTTGGCACGCGGCATCCCCGCTGGGGCCGCCGCCACGAGTCGCTCCTCCTCGAGGTTCGCGCCTTGGATGAGGCGGGCAATGCCGAAGCGGCGCTGGCCGCCGCCGAGCGGCTGCTCCGCGAGTTTCCGGCCGGCCAGAACGCCGACCTGGCCTGGTACCGCCTGGGCCAGCTGCGGCAGCGGGCCGGCCGTCAGGAGTCAGCCATCGCCGCCTTTCGGAAATCGATCGCCGCCAAGCCCGCCGGGAGGCATGCTCCCTGGGCCGCCCTCGACATCGGCTGGTGCCACGAGGCCGCCGGCCGGCTCGACGAGGCGATCATGGCCTGGACCGACCTGATCGAGAAGCACGAAGGCACCACGGCGATGGCCTCCGGGC
>CALGAS010000454.1 GCA_937959175.1 uncultured bacterium
GGGGCTTCTATGGAAAAGGGGACTGGCTCCGAGCGAAGCGAGGTGCCTGTACCCCTTTCCAACTCGCAGACGCACAGAATGCGTGCTCGTCAGGCCGCGGGCCGGAGGATCGCCTGGAGGGCCGGGCCGATCTCGGGGTATTCAAACTCGAAGCCGGTGTCGAGGGCGACCTTGGGGAGCACCCGCTGCGAGGCGAAGAGCACCTTGGCAAACTCGCCGAACAGCAGCCGGAGGCCGAGGTAGGGGGCCGGCATGAAGGCGGGCCGATGGAGGGTCCGGCCGAGGGCCTTGGTGAACTCCGAGTTCCGTACCGGGTTGGGGGCGACGGCGTTCATCGGCCCCCGAATGCTTTCGGTCGTTGCGGCATGGAGGTAGAGCCGGGCCATGTCGGCCACGTGGATCCAGGGCATCCACTGTTTGCCGTTGCCTAGCGGGCCGCCAGCCCCGAGTCGAAAGGGCGTCAGCATCTTCGCGAGGGCCCCGCCATCGCCGAGCACGATGCCGGTGCGGGCCAAGGCCACCCGGACACCCGCCTCCTCGGCGGCGAGCGCCTCCTTCTCCCAGGCGATGCAGACCTCGGCCAGGAAGTCATCGGCCGGGGGGGCGGTCTCGGTGAGTTCCTCATCGCCGCGGTCGCCGTAGTAGCCGACCGCCGAGGCCGAGACGAGCACCCGGGGCCGCGGCTCGGCCTTGACGATGCCCTCGACGAGATGGCGGGTCCCGATCACCCGGCTATCGCGGATTCGTTGCTTCTGAGCGGCGGTCCAGCGGCCCTCGGCGACCGACTCACCGGCCAAATGAAAGACCGCATCGACGCCGTCAAAGGCCTCGGCAGGGGGCGGCCCGTCGAGCGGATCCCAACCGAGCACCCGGCCGCAGCGGTCGCCGACGGACCGCTGGGCCCGTTCCTGGTCGCGGGACAGGAGGATCGGGTGGTCGAGACGTGAGAGGAGGCGGCGGCCGATAAATCCGGTGCCGCCGGTGACGAGAGCCTTCATCCAGGTGTCTCCGCGGGGAGGGGCAGGGGGGCGGCAGTGGGCGAGCACGAGGCTCCGCTAGGCCGCTGCCTCGCGGGAGTATAGACATGAGGAGTTCCCGCCGACATTGGAGTCCCGTGGTTTCCTCCTTCCTCCGCCTGCTTCGCTGGCGTCGCAGCCTCCGCCGCGATCTGGTCATCAGCACCGTCGACGCCATCGCCTACAGCGTGATGGTGGGTTGCGGCGAGATGTATCTGGGGGCATTCGTGCTCGCCCTCGGGCTCGGGCCGTTGGTGGTCGGCCTCGTGGCGAGCGTGCCGCTGTTGGTCGGGGCCGTCGTCCAACTGGCCGCCCCGCTGGCCGTCCATCATGTCGGCGGCCGGCGGCCCTGGGTCGTGATCTGCACCAGCCTCCAGGCGGCGAGCCTGCTGCCCCTGGCCTGGTGGGGCTGGCAGGGAAGTGCCGAACCCTGGCAACTGCTGGCCGCCACCAGCGTCTACTGGGCGGCCGGGATGGCCGCCTTTCCCGCCTGGACTGGTTGGATGGCCGCGCTGGTGCCGGTTCGGGTCCGCACCGCCTACTTCGCCCGTCGCAATAGACTTGGCCAACTCGCGGTGTTGCTGACCTTCGTCCTGGGGGGGATCGTGCTGCGGGCCGAAGATGCCCGACAGTCGGCGCTGACCGGCTTCTCGATCCTGTTTCTCGTCGCCGCTGCAGCGCGGCTGTTTTCCAGCGGCTGCCTCTGGGCCTGCCGCGAGCCGCGCCGCCGCTGGCAAGAGCGGGCGGCCGCCCGTGGTCCGCGGACGGTGAGAGCCCGGATCGCCGCCGGCCTTCATGATCTCACCAGCGGGCCGGGTGGACCGCTCGTGGCCTTCGTCTGCTGCTTCACGTTCGGGCTGCAGTTTGCCGGGCCCTATTTCACGCCCTACATGCTGGAGGCGCTCGGATTCAGTTACGGCCAGTACCTCGTCGTCTTCGCGGCCGGGTTTCTGATCAAGGCGATCGTCTTGCCCACCGTGGGACGACTGAACTCGCGGCTCGGCTCCCGTCGCCTGCTGACGCTCGCCGCCCTCGCGATCATCCCGCTGCCCCTCCTCTGGCTGCCAAGCGGGGCGGTTCCCTGGCTGATCGCCGTGCAGTTCGTGGCCGGCGCCTGCTGGTCGGCCTACGAACTCTCCGTCGCGCTGTTGATCTTCGAGATCGCCGGCGATCGTGAGCGGACCGGGATTGTGAACGTGCACAGCCTGGGCCTGGCGGTTGCCACGGTGGGCGGGGCGACGTGCGGTGGGGTAGTCCTGCGGGCCTTCGGCGAAGGACCTGAGGCCTATGCAGCGGTGTTCATCGGCTCATGCCTGCTGCGGGCCGCGGCGCTCCCGCTGCTTGTGATCTTGTTGCGACGGCGCGAACAACAGGGCTGAGTGAGGCTGCTCGCAGGGGGCTCAGCTGGCTGGCATCCGAGCCTCATGCGCGAGGCTGTCGAGAAAGTTGCGGGCCCGCCCAAAATCACCGGCGGCGTATTCGCTGACGTGCTCCTGGAGCGTGTCGATGAACTGCGAGACTGTGTCCTGGATGGCCCTGAAGTCGTCGTAGGTGAGGCTGCCGCCCGACGCGGCCCGCTGGGAGAAGAGGCTATCGAGCTGCTTGCGGTACTGCTCGTAGATGTCGCTGGTGAGAATCATGGGATACTCGATGTGACCAGTGACCGGATCGAGCTGCGTCGAGGTGAGCCGGGCCGGTGCCGACATCCTCGCCAGTCGGATCGCCTGCTCCTGGGTGATCGGAGGGCCTGCTTCGGCGGCCCGTGCCTCCCGATTGGTCCGCCGCATTTCAAAATAAGTCTCGCTCCAGCGGAGACGATTCTGCATCTCCATCGTCTTGGCCTCTTCCCAGTTCTTGGCCGCCTCCGAGTTTTTGAGATTGGCGTAGCCTTGAGCACGAACGACGGCGGCCATGCCCATGTCGGCAC
>CALGAS010000455.1 GCA_937959175.1 uncultured bacterium
CCAGCATCGAGCGAGCGGAGGGCAGGATGCCCGTAGTGAGCGTCCGGTGAGACGGCACGGGCTTGCCCCGAGCCTCCGCAAAGTCAACCATGCGATCAGGCTGGCAGGTCGTCCCACATCGGACACCAGAGCGGCTGCCGGGGAAAGAGCTGGCCGGCAAGCTTCTGGGCCACCTGCGTGGACGGATCCATCCGACCCGCCGCCACCGCCTCGACCGGGTCACTCTGGCCGAGTAGCAACCGGCCGAGTTCGTCGTCGGTGAGCTTCAGGTAGCTGCGACCGATCCGGCCCGGATGAACCGTCGCCTGGCGGGTGCCCTTGGCATCTCCTTTGCCCTCGGCCACGATCACCGAACCACGAAAGGAGGGGGCATCGAGGCCGAGTTCCACCGTTTCCCGGATGCCCGCGGCCACCACCCGCTCGGCCACAGACGCCGTCAGTGACTCGAGCACGACCTGTGGCTGGAAGACCCGGGCCACGATCATCCGGTCGCCCTGGGCGACCCGGCCACCGCCGCCGGCGACCGCCGCATGAAGCGGATCGGCGGCGCTCGACTCGTAGACGATCTCCTGGCGATCGTTCTCGATCGCCTCGGCACAGACCCGAGCCAGGATTTCCCGCTCGAGCCCGACAAACTCCGGGTCGGCCATGATCTCGAGGATCCGGTTGCCCGCCTGGATGCAATAGCCGACGATTCGAGCGCTCGACTCCCGCAGTTCGTAGCGATCCTGGCCGACGAGGGCGACGAGAATCGAATCGAAGGCACCGCGACTGACCAGCCAGCGGCCGTAGTTTTCATCGCGATTGAGCGGGCCGACGAACCGCCGAGCGTTCTGCCCGTAGATCCGCAGAATCGCCGGCAGTTCCACATGTCGCCACTGCCGCATCGTCACCGGCTCGCCTCGGCGGCCCGGCTCCTCGAGCAGGCGGGCCACGATCTCGGTCGGCCGGCCGGGCGTCACGCAGTCGCGGCCAAGCACGCTCCAGCCGAGCTCATGAAACGAGGCGGCGATTCGCGTCCGCGAGAAGGCGACGACGGCGCCGATCTGCCGCATCCTTTCTTCAGCAGCCTGCACAAGCCGTTGGCCATGCCCGGCACCGCGGCACTCCGGCAACACCGCGACGCGATCAACCACAGCGGCCGGAACCGGGACATCACCGATCATGATCCGCCGCGGGACGACCTCGGCATGGCCAACGATCCGGCCACCAAGCCGAGCCACCAGCCGGTTGGCCGAATCGTGCTCGGGATGATCGACCGCCGCATGGAACTCGGCCCGTGTCGGGGCCATGGGCAGCCCGGCGAGCAGCTGGAGAATCTCGGCCTGTTCGCCGGCGCGAGCCGGCGAGATCTGGCACTCCTCGAGCATCCAGGACGGCGGCGTGAACGGCACGACCGGATGATGGGGCACGTGCTGGACCGGTGCGCGACGGGGTTGGGTCCGCCGACTGACCACTCGCGAGGCGGGGCGGATCTCGACGGTTTCGACGGCCCCCGCCTTGGCTTTGCCTCCGCTGCGGGCGGGCTTCGCCGCCGGCTTGCCGGAGCGGGCGGTACCGCGGGCCAGCCGCACGGTGGCAACGCCGTCGCGGGCCCGGGGGCCGGTGGCTCGGCTTCGGGATTTGCCGGCGGCAACGGCATCACCTGAGCCGGTCGCCGCATCGTCGTCTGTGGTTCTGACCGACAGCCGCGGCCGCTTCTTGCCGGTGGGTCGCTCGGCAGCCGTGGTTCGTCCGCTCTCCTGCCGCTGGCTGCGGGCGGTGGAGCGAGACGCCAGCCGCGGGGAGCTGCGGCGGGCGAAGAGACGTGTTCGACACCGGCTCGGGGAACGGTCCACCCGACGCATGATGCCTCCTTTCCCTGGAGTGGCAAATGCAATCCGTTGCCCGAACAGGGTAAGAACTTTCTCAGTCGGTTTCCAGTAGCAGGAACTCCCGCAGCATCTTTTCCGGAAAAAAACACCAGGGATGCGTCCGACTCATCAGGATGCGACGGGCCTTGACCGCCCTTTGCAGCACGGCCGTGCGGGCCTCCAGATTCCGCACAAAGCCGGCCGCGGTCGCCGCCAGGCGGCTGTTGGTGCCGCGAATCTCGTGGCACCGTCGCCGAGCGAGGGCCGGCGTCGGCACCGTCTCCACCCACCGCCGCTTGGCCTCGACAAGCTGCCGCACCTCCGCCGGGAGCTCTCCCGGCGGCGGCAGGTGGCGTTCCGGGTGATAGGCAACATCCCGCAGCGTCCGCCGGACATCGGCCAGTTCGGCCGCCGGATCGGCCGTGTCGATTCCTGGAAAAACCTGCTCCAAGGGCAGCCGGAGCGTGCCGGTCGCCACCGCATGACGCGGGGGGTCGGAGCCGATCAGCCGCCGCACGATGCCGTCGGTGATCGTGTCGTAGGCGGCGCCGCCGATCCCATGCACGAAGACATCGGCCATCAGGAGCCTTGCCAAGAGCGTGGTGATCACCGCGCGGGGCCGCAGCCTGACCCCCTGCTCCTCCATCCGGGAGAGCGCGTCGATCCAGCGGGCTGGTGAGATCTCCGGTGCGATCGGCAGTTCGACCCGCAGGGTCTCGAGATCGGAAAGGATCAGCGTGCCGGGCGTCGCCGTATTCGCAAAAACACGGCGGCGGCGGGGATCCTCCTGCGACCAGATCCACCAGGGCACCTCAAGCCAGTCGCCGACGGCATCGCGGTGCTCCATCAAATCGGGCATCGGCCGGCCGCGGCCCCGCACCCGGGCGGCCCGCCGATGGGCCGCCAGCGCCGCGTTGTAGGCATCGTGGAGCGGACGGGCATGGGCCAGCAGCCAGCCGATGAACACCATCACGGTGGGAAGCTTGACCAACTCACCGACCGGCAGTTCCAGCGTCTCCAGGCCGTAGCGTTCTTCGAGCATGTGGCGTGCCTGCGCGATCGCCAGGCCGAGCCGATGGCTCTCCGCGGCCCGCTCCACCACCAGCGGCCACCAGCGGCGGACGATCGCATCGGGCACCAGCGGCGAGAGCAGGGCGGCCGCCCGCTCGCCGAACGAGGCGAAGCAGTCGTGATCGACGATCGCCCGCTCCTCCCAGGCCATCTCGCCGGCGGGCCCGTCGAAGGGCAGTGGTTCGAGATGGGCCTCCTCCGGGGTGCCGACCGGCAGTTCGACACGTGCCTGCGTGCAGCGATCGCTGTCGATCACGAGGTTGACGGCGGTGCCGTTGACCTGCCGGGCATAGGCCGACAGCACCGCGTTCTTCAGCCAGACACCGGGATGAAAGAGATCGGGCTGATGTCCACCCATGATCAACGGCCGGGCGATCCAGTCGGCCGTGTCGGATGGCCGGTGCACGTCCCGATAGGAGCCGCTGTATTCGGCGGCCACCATCAGCACCTCCCGCCGGGTGGCGGCGACGAGCTCGTAGAGCCGCATGTCACCGATCCGAACATCGAGCGCGGCCCGCAGAAGCCGGTTGTTGTCGACCAGTGCCTCGATCGAACCGGTGCCCGGCGAGGGCACGATCGGCGGCTCGACGAGCCGGCCCCCAGACGATTCGGGTGGCTCGAAGGTGCGGCGCGGAGCGGACATCGGAGAACGGACACCACGAAGACAGAGCAAGGGAGCAATCCCGCCGACGGTAACACACGCCCCCGACTCGCGGCCACCGCAACGCCGGCGGACGTCAGCCGGCTGGCGACCGGCCCGCAGCCACCGCCGCCTCGGCCCGATCGAGCACCCGCCGATAGTAGGCTAGCCGCGTCGTGCCATCATCGAGCCGGCCCCCGAAGCTCCGCGTCTCGTCGAGATACACCAGCGGCACCGGCAGCTCGAGCACGCGAAGCCCCGCGGCGGCCGCCTGCACCCAGACTTCCAGCGGCATCGCATACCCCGTCTCAGTCACATCGAGCGCCTCGAGGGCCCGGCGGGTGTAGGCCTTGAAGCCGCAGAAGGCGTCGCTGATCGCCAGGCCCAATCGGCGGTTGACCTCGGCGGTGATCTCGGCGTTGATCCGCCGGCGGCCCTCGGGCGGCTCGCTGTCGCCGGGAAAATGCTCGAGGTAGCGGCTGCCGCTGACGATCTCGGCACCCCCGGGCCGTGAAGCCGCTTCGATAAAGGAGGGAATCAGCCGGGGCTGGTGCTGGCCGTCGCAGTCGATCGTGACCAGCCCATCCCAGTCGCCCGCGAGCGTCTGCTCAAACGCGGTGGCCAGGGCCGCCCCGTAGCCTTGATTGGCGGGATGACGGACGAGCCGCACGTCTGCCCGTTCGGCGAGAAGCGCCGAGGTGCCGTCGGTCGAGCCGTCATCGACGACGAGCACATCGGGCGTCGCCTTGAGCACCTCGGCGAGCACCGCCTCAACGTGGCGGGCCTCGTTGTAGACAGGCAGGGCGGTGAGGAAGCGACGTGTGGAAGGGCGGCGCGATGACACGTTTTCCAGTGTAGGCCTCACCGGGAGCCGATTCAAAAGCCGAAGTCCAAACGTGGAAGGCGGGTCTCGGCAGTGGCGGGCCTCGAGCGGTCCGGTCCACGCATCGTCGTTCGTCAGAGCCACCCGATCGGGTCACGATCCGCCTCGGCGGCGAGTATCGCGAGGCCGGGAACGGTGGCGGCAAGCCGCTGGCCCAGCACCGCCATCGAGAAGTGCTCGCTGGCATGATGGCCGATTGCGATCACGCCCATCCCACTTGCAAGGGCCTCGGCTGCCTGGTGGAGCTTGATCTCGCCGGTGACGAGCGTCGTACAGCCGGCAGCTGCGACCTGGGCGACCAGATCGCCGCCGCTGCCGCAGACGATGCCGACCCGGCCAGCCGGCCGGTCAGGTCCGCCGACGACCTGGACGGGCGAAACGGCGAGTTGGTCGGACAGGCGACGGGCGAGATCGGCCAACGAGTGGGTCGGCCCGGCCTCGCCGAGTCGTCCGAAGCCGACAGCGGGATCCTCGGCATCGGGCTCGATCGGCCGAACCTGCCCGAGCGACAGCATGGCGGCGAGTTGGTCGTTGATCCCGCCGGCAGCCGAGTCCCAGGCGGTGTGGCCGCTCCAGACGCCGACGCCGCCACCTACCAGGTCGAGCAGGACCTGCCCGGTGCCCGTCTCGGGCGTGATTCGTCCGACCGGCCGGAACGGAAGCGGGTGGTGGGTGACGACGAGATCAGCCTCCTGTCTCACCGCCTCGGCGGCCACCTCCGGAGTCAGGGTCAGGCAGGTGATCACCCGGCGGATTTCAGGGCGGCGGGGGCTGACGAGCAGGCCGACGGAATCCCACTCGGCCGCCAGCCGAAGCGGGGCAATCTGGTCGAGCGCGGCAAGGACGTCTGGGAGAAAAGGCATAGAAAGAGGATACTCTCCCGGCGGAATCCGATCGCCACGACGGTTTCCGACGATGAGCGACGAGCCATGGATGCCACCTGCCTTTCCGTTCCGGTTGCAACGCTGGCACATGACCTCCGCAAGGGCCTGCGGATGGCACGAGACCTTGGCGTGCGGGCCGTCGAACTCGATGCGCGGCACGGGCTCGATCCGGCCCAGGTCACCAGCACAGGGCGACGACAGATCCGCAAGTGGCTCGGTGACGAAGGGCTGGTGGTCTCGGCGATCGCCTTCCCGACCCGCGGCGGCTACGGCGACCCCGACCGGCTCGAGGGCCGGATTGCCGCGACCAAGGCGGCCTTGCAGCTCGCCTATGACCTGGGGAGCCGGGTCGTGCTCAATCACCTCGGTGAGATCCCGCCTGCCGACGACGCCGGCTGCCGGCTCCTTGTCGACGTGCTCAGCGACCTGGCCACCTGGTCGCATCACGTCGGCGCGACCCTCTGCGCCGAGGCCGGGCGGGCGGCCCCGGCCGATCTGGCCCGGCTGATTGCAGCCCTCCCGGAAGGCGGGCTCACCTGCGACCTCGTGACCGGATCACTGCTCGTGCACGGATACGATCCGGCAGAGGCCGTCGAGATCCTCGGCGGCCACATCGCCTCCGTCCATGCCACCGACGCCGTGGCCGGCCCCTTCGCCGGCCGGGGCCGAGCGGTGATTCTCGGCACCGGGCAGGTCGACTTCCCGCCGGTCTTCGCAAAGCTCGACGAGCGGCATTACGACGGCTGGATCGGCCTCGAGCCGGTGGAGCCCCGCCAGGCCCACAGCGAACTCGGCGACGCCATCCATTTCCTGCGGGCCCTCTAACCGGGTTTCCCTTCCCCACCTGCTTCCGAAGAGGGGACAGGCACCTCGCTTCGCTCGGAGCCAGTCCCCCATAGAAGCCCCCCGGCGCGAGCCGGGGGGACGGCGGGCCGTTGGGCCATCCCGGCCTCCGGAAGCCCGAGCAACCGTTCACCACCAACCCGCCCCAAACGCTATCACGACCAAGCGACCCCTGGTGGCTCCCCGAGCCTCCCGGGGGGACGGCGGGCCGTTG
>CALGAS010000456.1 GCA_937959175.1 uncultured bacterium
ACGGAATCCGGGTTCGCGAGGGGTGGGCCCGTGCCAATCGAGCCGGCGTTGGGAAACCGAGCGCAGCCGACCAATCCGCTTCGCGGATCGGTGCCCGAGGCGAAGCTCGGTTTCCCACGAGCGAGCGGAAGGCAGGATGCCTGAAGCGAGTGTCCGGCGAGATGGCACGGGCCCGCCCCGAGCCGCTCTGGTCGCGTAGACTGTTGGGATGCGCATACTGCTGACAGGGGCGACCGGGTATGTCGGGGGCGTGCTCCTCCCGCAACTCGAACGGCAGGGGTATCAGATCCGCTGCCTCGCCAGACGGCCGGCAAAGCTCGAGGGGCGAACCGGGCCGCAGACGGAGGTGATGACGGGTGACGCCACCGATCCGGATGACCTCGCCCGGGCCTGCGCGGGCATCGACACCGCCTACTGGCTCGTCCACTCGATGGAGAGCGGCGTCGATTTCGAACGGGCCGACCGGCTGGCTGCCGAGCGGTTCGCGGCGGCGGCCAAGGCCGCGGGCGTCAAGCGGATCATCTACCTCGGCGGCCTCGGCGCGGATGACGACGAGCGGCTCTCCCCCCATCTCCGAAGCCGTCATGAAGTGGGGGCGATTCTCCGGGCAGGCGGTTTGGATGTCATCGAGTTTCGGGCCTCGATCATCGTCGGGGCGGGTAGTTTTTCCTTCGACCTGGTGCGGACGCTCGTCGAGCGGCTGCCCGTGATGATCTGCCCGGCCTGGCTGGCCACTCCCACCCAGCCGATCGCGATCGCCGATGTGGTGGCCTACCTGGTCGCGGCGGTCGAACTGCCGGCGGGGCCACCGCGGATTTTTGAGATCGGCGGGCCGGACAAGGTCTCCTACGGCGCCATCATGAAAGAGTATGCCCGGCAGCGGGGCCTGCGGAGGCTGATGATTCCCGTCCCGGTGCTGACGCCACGGCTCTCGAGCCTCTGGCTCAAACTCGTAACACCGCGGTACTCGAAGGTCGGACGCAAGTTGATCGACGGGCTGAAGAATCCCACGGTGGTCACCAACGATGCGGCGAGCCGGGAGTTCACCATTCAGCCCCGCGACCTGCCCACGGCGGTCAGCGAGGCGGCCGACCAGGCCGACGCCGCCTTCGCCGACAAGCGATGGGCCGACTTCGCCGACGTCGAGGATCTTCCCCGCCGCTATGGCGGGGCCCATGAGGGGTCGCGGCTGGTCGACCACCGCCATCAGGTGGTGGCGGTCTCGCCCGAGCGGGCCTTCGCGGCGGTCGAGCGAATCGGCGGGGCCAACGGCTGGTATGCCTGCAACTGGCTCTGGACGATCCGCGGCTGGCTCGACCGGCTGATCGGCGGGCCCGGCATGGCGCGTGGCCGCCGCGATCCCGAGCGGCTCTGCACCGGCGACACCCTCGACTGCTGGCGGGTGGAGATCTGCGAGCCACCGCGGCGGTTGCGGCTGGCGGCCGAGATGAAGCTCCCCGGACGGGGATGGCTCGAGTTCGAGGTGGTGCCCCGCGACGGCGATGTCACGATCCACCAGACGGCCGTGTTCGATCCCCACGGCCTTGGCGGACTGGTCTACTGGTATGCCATCTGGCCGCTTCACGAGCTTGTGTTCCGCCGGATGCTTGCCGGCATCGCCAGCCATGCGGTCCGCAGCGGGCCGGTCAGCCAGTCGACCCCTGCCGCCTGAGGTCGAGCGTGCAGGCGTAGTCGGGATTCCGCTCCTCCGGCGGCGGCTCGAAGGGGCCGGGCGTGTGGCCGGTGGCGAAGAACCGGGCCACCCGCCGGCTCTCTGCCTCGAGGGCGTTGACCGGCCGTGTCTCGAAGGAGCGACCGCCGGGATGAACGACATGCCAGGTGCAGCCCCCGAGGCTGCGGCCGCTCCAGAGGTCGACCACGTCGAAGACCAGCGGCGAGTGGACCGGGATCATCGGATGAAGACAATCGGCCGGCTGCCAGGCCCGAAACCGCACCCCCGCCACGAACTCCCCGGGCACGCCGGTCGCCACCAGGGGCACCCGCCGGCCGTTGCAGGCGATCGCGTGGCGGCCCGGCACGAGGCCGGCCGCCTTGACCTCCAGCCGCTCGAGCGAGCTGTCGACCATCCGGGCGGTGCTCCCGCCGGCCGACTGCTCGCCCAGCACATGCCAGGGCTCGAGCGCCGTCCGCAGCTCCAGCCGCACGCCGTCGTGGGTCACCTCGCCGAGCCGCGGAAATCGAAACTCGGCGAAGCTCTCGAACCATTCCCGCTCGAAGCCGAAACCCGCCCGCCGCAGCTCGGCGACGACCACGGCGAAGTCCTGCATCAGGAAGTGGGGCAGCATGAAGCGGTCGTGGAGCGCCGTGCCCCAGCGGACCAGGCCGCCCCGATAGGGCTCCCGCCAGAGCCAGGCCACGAGGGCACGCACCACCAGCTGGGCCAGCAGGCCCATCCTGACGTGCGGCGCCATCTCAAAGCCCCGCAGCTCGAGCAGGCCGCGACGACCGCCGGCCGAGTCGGGTGACCAGAGCTTGTCGATGCAGAACTCGGCCCGGTGGGTGTTGCCCGTCAGGTCGGTGAGAATGTTGCGGAACACGCGGTCAGTGAACCAGGGCAGCACGCAGAGGCCGCCATCCTGGGACGGCGATCCTGGAGGCTGCCCGGCCGGATCGGCAGCCGCCAGTTGCTGCATCGCGATCTCGAGTTCGTAGAGGCTCTCGTGGCGGGCCTCGTCGATCCGCGGCGCCTGGCTGGTCGGCCCGATGAAGCGGCCGGCAAACAGGTAGGAGAGCGAGGGATGATTGTTGAAGTAGGCCACCATGCCGGCGAGCAGCCGGGGCCGCCGCAGGAACGGGCTGTCGGCCGGCCGGGCCCCGCCCAGGACGACGTGGTCGCCGCCGCCGGTGCCGGTGTGGAGGCCGTCGAGTTCGAACTTCTCCGCCGTCAGCCGGCTGGCCCGCGCCTCGGCATCGAGCGTCTCCCGCAGGTGCACCAGATCACGCCACGATCCCACCGCCGGCACATTGACCTCAATGACACCGGGATCGGGCGTGACGTGCAGCCGCTCGAGCCGCGGATCGTACGGCGGCGGATAGCCCTCCAGCACGACCGGCTGGGCGAGTTCCGTCGCCACCGCCTCCACTGCCGCGACGAGGTCAAGCCAATCGTCGGCGGCCGGCCCCGGTGCTGCCTGGGGATCACGGGCCTCCTCCGGCAGCGGATCGAGAGGCGGCAGGAAGACATGGAGCCGCCCCCGGCGGACTTCCGTCACGATCGAGGTTCGGACGATCCCGGTCCCGCTCAGAACCTCCTCTTCGGTCGGCCAGGGCAGGCTCCCCATCGGCAGCCGCAGGCCAGCCGGCGAGTCACCCGGCAGGAGCGGCACCCGGCCGGCCGGCATCGGCCAGTCGCTCGATCGCCAGCAGACCGCCCCGCCGCCACGCTGCCGCAGCAGCGGCAGCACGAAGGCCGCCGGTGTCTCGGTATCGACCGCCTCCTCGGCCAGCGGGCTCGCCGGCCCAACTTCGTGCGCTGCCATAACCGACGCGGGGCCAACCGAGAGCCTTGCCGCGAGGCCTTGCAGGAAGCGGCCGGCAACGTCGGCGGCAGCCTGCCGCTCGGCCAGGGTCGGCCGGGGAAGGTCAACGGAATCCTCAGCGGTGGTCTCCGGCTCAGTGGGCCGTTCCGGCGGGGGCGGGTCGTCAGCCAGCAGGTCCTGCCGCCGCCAGATCGGGTCCCCATCGCGACGCCGCACGAGGTCGAGCGTCCAGCGGGGCAGCGGCTCGCCGGGATACCACTTGCCCTGTCCCTCGAGCAGGACGCCGCCGGGGGCCAGCCGGTCGAGCAGCCGGCGGGCCATCACCCCGGCCTGCCGCCGCTTGTGGTCGCCCAGGGCGGTGGTGTTCCACTCCGCGGCCTCGAAGTCATCGATCGAGACATACGTCGGCTCGCCCCCCATCGTCAGCCGAACGTCACCGGCGACGAGCGCCTGATCGACCGCGTCGCCGACGGCCAGCATCCGTTCCCACTGCTCCGGGGCGAAGGGCCGCGTCGTGCGGGGTGATTCGGCCAGCCGCGAGAGCCGCATCGTGAACCCAAACTCGGTCGTGCAGGGATCGACCGCGCCAGAAACGGGCGCGGCGCTGCGGGGCTCGGGCGTGGCCGCCAGCGGGATGTGGCCCTCGGCGGCCAAGAGGCCGCTGGTCGGATCGAAGCCGACCCAGCCTGCCCCCGGGAGATAGACCTCCGCCCAGGCGTGCAGATCGGTGAAGTCGGCGGCCGGACCGGCCGGGCCCTCCAGCGGCTTCTCGTCGGGAGCGAGCTGGACGAGGTAGCCCGAGCAGAAGCGGGCCGCCAGGCCGAGGCGACGGGCCAAGGCGACGAACAGCCAGGATGAGTCGCGGCAGCTGCCGGTGCCGCGGCCGAGGGTTTCCGCGGGCGACTGCACGCCCGGCTCCATCCGGATCACGTAGCCCACCCGATCGTGAACCGCCTGATTGAGCGCGACGAGCAGGTCGATCGTCCGGCCCGCAGCCGCCGGCATGCCCGCCTGGCGAAAGTCGTCGAGGAAGGTCTCGACGAGCGGCCCGCCGGTGGCCGCTCCCATCTCGCGATAGGGGGCCAGTTCCGCGGCCAGAAGCGGATCGTAGGCGAACGGAAACCGCTCCACCTGGGGTTCGAGGAAGAAGTCGAAGGCATTGATCGCGACCAGTTCCGCGACCAGGTCGACCTCGAGGACGAGCTGCCGGGCCGGCTCCGGAAAGACCAGCCGGGCCACATGGTTGCCCTGCGGGTCCTGCTGCCAGTTGAGGAAATGGCCGGCCGGCTCGACCCTGAGTGAATAGCCGGTGATCCGGGTCCGGCAGTGGGCCGCCGGCCGCAGCCGGATCGAGTGGGGAGCCAGCCGCACCTCGCGATCGAAGCGGTACTCAGTGCGATGATGGAGGGCGACGCGGATGGCCATTGCCGGCTCCTAGGCCTCGGCCACGGGGCCGGCGGGCCGCGTGGCGAAGAAGGTCTCCTGGACCGCGTCGCTGGCCCGATTGAGCCGCTGCTGAAAGGCGTCGATGAACTCGTGGCGGCCCTCGTCGCCGGCCAGCTCCTCCTCGCTGTGGCCGTGGTCGAGTACTGACAGGAGCCGTCCGAGCCGCCGCTCGGCGGGATTGGTGTAGGCACCTTTGGCACCGCCGGTGATTGCCAGCAGCGACTCCTCCGCTTTGATCAGGCAGAAGTGCATCGTCCGCGGAAAGAAGCGATCGAAGATCAGGAACTCGGCGACGTTGCGACGCGAGACAGGCCCGTATTGTTTGCGGTACATCTCGAGGGCGCTGGCGCTTTCGAGCACGGCCGACCACTGCACGGCATCACCGCCCGGCGGCTCGTCGCTGTCTGCCGGCGGCGCGAAGCGGGAAGCCGCCTGGGAGCGTGGATCGGCCGTGGTGCTGCCTGCCGGCGGCGCGAAGCGGGAAGCCGCCGGCTTAAAATAGTGCTCCACATCCAAGACCCGGCTGGTCTTGTCGGCCCGCTCGATCAGTCGGCCCAAGCGGGCGAAGTGCCAGGCCTCCCCGTGCGACATCGTGGCGTCGGCCACGCCGGTGATTAGCTGGCTGGCCCGCTTCACCTCGTCGAGAAACTCCCGCGGATGCAGCCAGCCACCATACTGCTGGGCCGCCGACTGCATGTAGAGATGCACCTTGTTGATCTCCTCCCACATCGGGGTGCTGATCATGTCGCGAACGGTGCGGGCGTTTTCGCGGGCGGCGTGCAGGCAACTGGCGATCGAGTTGGGATTGGCCGGCTCGAAGGAGAGAAATGAGATCACGTTCGCCTGGTCGGCCAGGCCGTGCCGGGCCCAGAAGTCGGCCTGGTCGCCGAAGGTGCAGACCAGCGCGTCCCAGAGGCGACCCTGGCTGATCGTCCCCTCGACAGCGAGATCGAGGGCTGTCTCCACCGAGCGGGCCACGTTCTCGGCCCGCTCAATCTGGCGGTTCATCCAGTAGACATTTTCGGCCACCCGCGACAGCATCGCCCCGTCACCTTCCTGCCTGCACGACCCAGGTGTCCTTGCTGCCGCCGCCCTGCGAGGAGTTGACCACCAGCGAGCCCTTCACGAGGGCGACCCGCGTCAGGCCGCCCGGGAGGACGTAGATCTCCTCGCCGTAGAGAATGAAGGGCCGCAGATCGACATGCCGGCCCTCGAGCGCATCGCCCACGACCGTCGGTACCCGCGAGAGCGAGAGCATTGGCTGGGCGATGAAGTTGCGGGGGTTGGCTCGGATCCGGTCGCGGCACTCGGCCAGTTCGGCCTGCGATGCCCGGGGCCCGAGCACGATCCCGTAGCCACCCGACTCATTGGCCGGCTTGACGACCATCTCGGCGAGATTGGCCAGCACGTGGTCTCGCTGGGCATGCTCCCCGCAGACCCAGG
>CALGAS010000457.1 GCA_937959175.1 uncultured bacterium
GGCGGAGGTCGTGGTCGATGCCACCGGCAGCCATCAGAGCATGAGCGCCGCCCTGGCGGTCTGCAGCTACGGCGGTCGGCTGGTCTATGTCGGGATCACTCAGCAGACCCTCTCGTTTTCCCACGCCGCCGTGATGCACCGCCGCGAACTCTCGATCCTTGCCAGCCGCAACGCCCTGCCCGGCGACTTCACCCGCATCATCGGGCTGATCGAAGCGAAGCAGCTCGACACCCGGCCCTGGATAACCCACCGGGTGCCCTTTGCCGAGATCGCGGCGGTCTTCCCCACGCTGCTCGAGCCGTCCGCCGGCGTGCTCAAGGCGGTGGTCGAGATGCCGGCCGCCTGACCGCGACCGGCCCCGCCCGGCTACGGCTTCGGGATCGGGATCGGCTCGCCGGTGACGATCGTCTGCACCTCCAGCCAGGGCCGCGGGGCGTCCTCGGGCACGTCGATCCGCACGGTCGCAAAGCCCGCCGGCATCAGGGACGCATCCGCCGCGACCGGCAGCGTGCGGAGCCTGTTCCAGTTGCGGTCGAAGACGGTCGTGGTCGCACCCCCGTCGTAGCGGAGATAGCAGCCGGTCTCGATCTCCCCGTCAACCGTGAGCGATCCCGAACCGATCCGGATCACCGGCCGGACGAGCTTCGAGGGCACGTCCCGCAGCAGCCGCAGGCCGCTGATCCGAACCCGCGGCGTTGACCGCGGCGGGATCATGCCGAACCCCAGCGACACGTGCCGAATCTGGCCATAGTCGAAGTTCTTCGCACCGAACCGCCAGCCCCAGTCGCCGTCGGCCCAGGCCGCCTCGCCGGTGGAATTCTCGATCGTCCGCGGTCCCGTGAAGTCGACCTTCACCACGTAGTCGCGGATGCCGCGGCCGTGCAGCTGGAGGAGCACGACCGCCCCGCTGCCATCGCCGTCGATCTCGAGGGCGATGCCGCGGCCGGCTGCCAGCGACAGCTGCCGCTCCCAGCCCGGCAGGTCCCGCTCGTGCCGGACCGGCTCCTGGCTCGGATTCTCGGCGGTCATCACGAGCCAGTCGCCATCCTGGGCGAAGCGGGCAAATCGCTGGTTGCGAATCTCGGTCGCGGCGGGCTGGAGCGGCTTGCCGGCGACCGCCGCGGCCGTCGCCGGGGCCGCGGGTGCCACCCCGGCTGCCTCGGCGGCGGCGGCTCGGTAGCTCTCCGCGACCGCATCAGCGGCGGAGGCCGTCGCGGCCGCGGTCGGCCCGTCGATCGCTCCGAGTTCCGACAGCACGCGAATCACGAACCTCGCCGGCTGCGGTGCGAATGGATTCTCCACCTCGAACGACTCGCCAGGACGGCAGAACTGCCGCGGGCCGATCGGGCCGAACTCCTGGCCCACCCGCCAGGGCACGTCGCCCGCGCGGCGAACCATCACCCGGGTGGGGATCAGGTCGTAGCCCTCCTTGGTTCGCCGCACCTGAAACAGATCCTTGCCCTGCATGTGGCTGCCGAACCGCTCGAGCGTCGCCTGGAGGGCTTTCCAGTGGTCGGCCGAGAGGAGGGGCGTCACGTCTCGCCAGAGCGAGAACGCGTCGAGCATCTCCTCGGCGAGGCCGTGCGTGGCGAGGATCTCCTCGGACACGCCGAACATCGGCTCCGGCTTGAGAATCTGGAACCGCCGCACGCCCTTGGCGGCGAGCGATGACAGCTCGAACCAGGCGTCGAGCAGCGAGGTCGCCGGGCGGTGGCTGTCGAGCTGGAGCGAGAGGTTGACGGTGTGGTAGCCGAACTGGTTGATGTCGCGAATCCGGCTGAAGAGCAGCTCGATGTTCGAGGGGACGGGCCGGCCGGAGGAGGTGTTGGTGATCACGGGGTGGTCGAGATGCCGGGCGACCGCGTCGCTGAACTTCTGCGGCCCCCACGGGGTGCTGCTCTGAATCTCGTAGGCGTCGTACTCGAGCTGGTCGAGGCCGATCTGATTGGCGAACTCGGCAAACTCCCGGGCCATCTCCTCGAGGAGCGGGGAATCGTTGTCGGGCACGAAGTTCTGGCCGTACGCGCTGAGCAGGCCGACGGTCTCCGCGGCATCGGCGTGGGCGGCGGGAGCGGTGGCCCCGTAGCCCCGCTGGCAGTGGCGGAGCGTCCAGACGGGGCGATCGGTGTCGGTGAACTGGCCCACGCGGATGATCTCGTCGTCGATGCGGATGAAGTCGGTCCTGAAGAAGGGCGGCCGAAGGCCCGGGCCATTCGCCGACGGCAGGGCGAGGGGCACGTCCTGGCCGGCTGCGGGCCGAAAGGACAGCGTGTCGGCGGTGGCGTCGACGGCGGCGGACAGGCTCCCCCGGCACCACGTCGCCAGATTGCGGTCGACACCCTTCGCGATCCGCTCGGGATCCGAGGGGCCGATGCCGGCGGAGGTCGTGTGGAGGGCGAGCTTCATGCCCTGGGTTTCGAGATGATCCGTGTACCGCTTCAGGTCGGCTCGCCCCGCCGGAAACACCGCCTCGTTGACGTGCAGCCAGGATCGCTCGTTGGGCCAGTATTCGCCCCGCCAGGTGTCGGTGTGGAGGTAGATCATCCTGACGCCATGCCGGGCCGCCACGGCCGTCAGGTCGTAGAGCTCCCGCTCGCTTGAGGCGCTGAGGATCATGGTCGTCATGTCGCCGAAGCGGTCCTCGTAGTCGGCGAGCCACCGCCGGGCCCGCTGGGGCGTCCACGGCTCTTCGGTCACGGGCCGCGGCAGGTCCTCGCTGCACCAGAGTTCCAGAAGCGACTCGTCGGCGGCCGCGTCGGATCCGGCGGCGTAGAGGGCGAAGCCGCCGAGCGGATCGCCCGGGCTGCGGTGCCAGAGGTGCCTGAACTCCGCCGTCAGTCGCCTGCCCCGCTGGCTGACTCGCGTCATGAAGTCCAGCGGCAGGATTCCGACGTCGGGTTGCCTGGTAACGAGATCAAACCGCATCGCCGCCAGGCTCGCCTGCGGAAGGCCCTCGACCCGCCGCAGATGAACGGCCACGGACCGCTTGTGCCGCCGCAGTTCGAAGGTCAGCCGCGGCAGCCCGTCTGAGCCGGTGACGACGAGCCGGTCGCCACGGACCGTCGCCCTGTCGAGCCGCACCTCCTTCGTGTCGGCTCCGGTGAACACCGTGACCACGAATCCGCCCGGCAGCGCCGCCTCGATGCGATTGGCGGAGTCGGCCCCGAGCCGCAGGACGCTCGCCCGGCCATCCGCGGCAAACTGCAGATCGGATGCGGAGAGCAGGCCACCGCCAGCGACGAGCAAGGCCACCACGAACGAAAGTGAGCGAATCATGCAGGGTCATTCAGCGGGGATCGGAAACGGGCAGCGGCGGTCAAGGATTGAGGCTCCGCCGAGGAGTTATTATAAACGCATGTCTGAAACGCCGCCGCTGCGTTCGCGGCACGCCCGAGATTCTCACGAGACTCCTGCATTCCGTTCCCCCGATGATCGCACGCTACCTCGTTGCCACGCTTGCAAGCGTCCTGCTCGCCGCCCTGCTCATTCCGGCCGGCTCGCCTCTCCTCGCTGCCGCTGAGCCGCTTCCGACTCCGCCCGAGGTCTGGGCCCGATACGATCCCGACGCCGGTGATTTCAAGGAGGAGATCGTCAGCGAGGAGACGAAGGACGGAATCTACCGCCGCGATTCCTACATCAGCGCCTACGTCAATGGCGAGGAGATCCGCGTCTTCTGCACGTACGCGGTCAAGGCGGGAGCCCGCAATGCCCCGGGCCTGCTCGACGTGCACGGGTGGATGTCCTACCCGAAGATCGACCTCTCCTACGTGCAGGATGGCTGGGCGGTGATGGCCCACGACTACCGTGGCCGCTCCCTCAGCAAGAACGCGAGCGGCCTGCCATACACCATCTATCCCGAATCGATGAGCCACGGGCTCATGGATCGACAGGTTCCCAACGCCAGGCAGATCAACGCGACTCTTCCCGACGGCAGCGACATCACCGCCCCGGAGCAGTGCTCCGACTACCTCTGGTATGCGATCCAGCGCCGGGTCCTCAGCTATCTGCTGGCCCGGAAGGAAGTCGACCAGACGCGGATCGGCGCCAGGGGCTATTCCTACGGCGGCAC
>CALGAS010000458.1 GCA_937959175.1 uncultured bacterium
TGACGCAATAGAAGCCCCCCGGCGCGAGCCGGGGGGACGGCGGGCCGTTGGGCGAGAGACGCCCCCGGAAGCTGGACCAACCGTTCACTCCCGATCGGCCCAATCCGCGATCACCACCAACCAATCCCCGATACTTGGACAACCGGACGGCGGGCCGTTCGGCCTTCCCGACCCGCGGGATTGCACACGCTGCCCGACACCAGTTTTCCGCCGGAAAACCCGCCCTTGAACGGTTCCCCGGGGGCCTCTACGCTCCCGCCCCTTCCAGGACATCCGTTCCCAAGGGCTCTCCCGGTCCATGCGATACTTCCTCCGCGCCCTCCGCGAGGCGGCCAAGAGCTGGCCGCTGCTGGCCGCCGCCATGCTCTGCTCGGCCGGCGTGGCCGCCCTCTGGGGGGCCAACATCGCGGCGCTGTTTCCGATCATCGAAGTGACCCTGCGGGGCGAGTCGCTGCAGTCGTGGAACGACCAGCGGATCGAGGATTCGCAGCAGCGGATCGACGCTGGCGAGGAGGAACTCGCCCGGCTCGAGGGCGAGGTCGCTTCCGGAGAGCGGACCGGTGAGGATCTCGCCTGGGCCCGGCACCGGATCGATACGCTGAACCTCAACGTCGCCGGCGACAAGGCGGTCGTCTATTCCGCGAAAAAACTCGGCCCCTGGCTCGATCGATTTCTGCCGGTCGACCCGTTTCAGACCGTGCTGATGGTGGTCGCCTTCGTGGTCTTCAGCACCTTTCTGAAGCATGTCCTGCTGCTGACCAGCACGATGCTCGTCTCCTGGGTGGCGATGAACATCAGCCGCAACATCCGCGTCAAAATCTTCGACAAGGCCCTCGCGCTCGACCGGGCTCAGTTCATGCGGCACGGCTCGGCCGGCTTCATGGCCCAGGTGACGGCCACCGCCGAGATGCTCGCCAACGGCATCACGGCAGTCTACGGCGGGGCGGTGACCGAGCCGATGAAGATCATCGCCTGCCTGGGCTGTGCCCTGCTGGTCTCCTGGCGGCTGACGCTCGTCTGCATGTTGATGGCGCCGGTGGTCGGCTTCTTGATGGTCTGGCTCAACCGCCAGATGCGGAACATCTCAAAGGGTGTTCTCTCGCAGGCCAAGGGCTACCACCATGTGCTGCTCGAGGCCCTCAACAACGTGCTGACCGTCCAGGCCTACACGATGGAGCCCTTTGAGCGGCAGCGATTTCGGGACTGCACCAGCGAAATGATGCGGGTTGGAATGCGGCACTCCTTTTACAAGGCCCTCGCCAACCCGATCACGGAGATTCTCGGCATCGGGATGGTGGCGACATCGATCGCGGTCGGTGCCTGGCTGGTGATCAACCAGGAGACGCAGATCTTCGGCTTCACGATGACCGACCAGCCGATGACGGTGCCCGGGATCATGATCTTCTTCGGCTTCCTGATCGGAGCCAGCGACCCGGTGCGGAAGCTCTCGGGGGTGATCACCGGCCTCAACATGGGCATCGTCGGGGCGCAGGGCCTCTATCCGCTCCTTGACACCGAGTCCAAGCTGGCCGAGGTGGCCGAGCCGAAACGGCTCCCCTCGCCCCATCGGGAAATCCGCCTCGAGGACGTCTCGTTTTCCTATGACGGGATCGACACTGTCCTCGACAAGGTCAACATTACGATCCCCTTCGGCGAGCGGGTGGCGATCGTCGGGCCCAACGGCGGCGGCAAGAGCACGCTGATCAACGTGATCTGTCGGTTCTACGATCCGACCGGGGGCCAGGTGCTGCTCGACGGCGTGCCGCTGACCGAACTGGCCGTCGAGGATCTTCGCCGCCGGATCGCGATGGTGACCCAGCAGACCGAGCTCTTCAACGAGACGATCGACTACAACATCCGGTACGGCCGCTGGGACGCCAGCGACGAGGAGATTGAAGAGGCCGCCCGCAAGGCCCACGCGCACGAGTTCATCTCGGAGTTTCCCGAGGGCTACAAGACGA
>CALGAS010000459.1 GCA_937959175.1 uncultured bacterium
CGATCCGATCCGGATCGGTGAGGTTTGCCCAGGCTTCGTCGAGACGGGCTTTGCCGCCCACTATCTGAAGTCAGAAGAGAAGGCCCGCGAGACCTATTCGCAGTTCAAGGTGCTCGAGGCCCGCGACGTCGCCGAGGCGGTGGTCTACATGCTGGCCTGTCCCGATCACGTGCAGGTGCACGACATCCTGCTACGGCCCACCGAGCAGCCGACCTGAGGATTCCATTCCGCAGGTTGCAAACCTGCGGCCATCGGGCCGGTCAGTCTTCCTCGGCCGCCTCGCGGCCGAGTTCCTGGTCGATCAGGATCAGGCCGTGGCCATCGCCGCCGACCAGCATCAGCCTGTCGTGGACATCGTCAGCCTCGGCGGTGTCGGCGATCTGCTGCGGGACGAACTGGGTCAGGAAGCTGTGGGTCAGGTGGTCGTTGTGCTTGTCGGCCAGGTCGATCAGGTCGTTCATCCGCTGGAGGAGGATGTGCTCCTGGGTACGGACGACGTCGAAGGCCGCGACGGGGCTGTCCCATTCCCAGGCCGGGGCCTCGATCGTGGCGAAGCGGGCCTGGTAGTCGCGATCGTTGAGGTAATCGACGAACAGATTCATGTGGGTGAGTTCACCGGCAGCCTCTCCGCGGAACCAGTCAGCCATGCCGGTCAGGCCGCGGACATTGGCCCACGAGGCCAGCGAGAAGTACAGGAAGGCAGCCGACGCCTCGATCTTGATCTGCTCGTTGAGCGCTTCGGCGACTTCATTCTCGAGAGACTTGCGAAAACTCACGGGGGGCTCCCTCTGGGATGACGATGCTCAATATGTGCAACAACTAGTAGATTCTATACCATTGGGAGCCTCCCGGGCATGGCGCGAGATCTTTTTCGCGGATTGTGGTCGTCGCCGGGCTTAGGAACCGCAGCTACCTGGCCACCAGTCGCAGCACCCGCTCCGTGGTGCCCCCCTGGCCATCGTCGCGTCGAACTGTCACCGGCACGATGTCGCCGACGTTGACGCTCGTCCGCAGGGCTCGATCAAACGCCCGCCGCTCGTCACGACTGCCAAACTCGAGCCGCCGGCCATCCCATTCCACGATCTCGTCGCCCGGCTGGAAGCCGGCCAGGGCCGCCGCCGAGCCCTCCTCGACTTCCTCGACCCGGGCCACGAGGTCGTCGCGGCGGGCCCGGACGAGATCGAGACCGAGCTTGGCCCGCTCCGGCGCCGTCAGCGTCACCTCGAGCACCGACTCGCTCCCATCGCGGTCCACCATGACCGGCACGCTGTGGCCGTCCGGATAAATGCCCAGCAGGCCCCTCAGCCGCAGGGCGTTGGCCACGTCGGCCCCGTCGAGGGCGATGATCCGATCGCCAGCCTTGAAGCCGGCCGTATCGGCGGGGGATCCGTCGGCCACGTCTCGTACGACCACGCTGTCGGACGACTCGCGGGCCGCCTCGGTGAGCTCGAGCCCGGCGATCCGGGCATGCTTCACCTCCCCGCCCCCGGCCGCCTCCAGGCGGGGCAGCCAGAGCTTGAGCTGCCGGGAGCTGATCGCGAAGCCGAGGCCGGTGTTGCTTCGCAGGCCGAAGCGGGTGCTGATCTGACCGTTGATGCCCACCACCTCGCCGGCCATGTTTACCAAAGGGCCGCCGGAGTTGCCCGGGTTCACCTCGGCGTCGGTAACGATGCACTCGGCGTAGGTGCCCTGGGTGTGATTGAGGGCCGAGATGATGCCGACGGTGAAGGTCGGTGCCTGGTCGAGCACGCCGAGGGCGAAGGGGTTGCCTACCGCCAGGGCCTCATCCCCCACGCGGAGCGCGTCGGAATCGCCAAGCTCGAGGTGAGGCACCGTCTCGCCAGCGGGCACGTCGAGTTGGAGCGCTGCCAGGTCGCCGACCGGATCGGTGCCGAGCACTTTCGCCTTGAAGGACCGGCCGTCGCCGATTCGCACGGTGAAGGTTCGCTTGCGTCCGATCACATGGTCGTTGGTGAGCATCAGCCCATCGGGCCGCACGATCACGCCGCTGCCACCGCCGATGAAGACGAACGCCGGCCTGACGCGGACGCACAGCTCGGTGAGGTCGACCGCGGCGGCCGCGGCTGGATCGGCCGCCGGAGCGGCCCGGCCACTGCGAGCGGCAAGACCGGCCAGCAGCACGGCCACGAGGACCCCGAGGCGACAGATGCGGCGCTGCCCGGTCATCGATTTTCCTCCAGCACGATCTCGACCTCGCGGGTGTCGTCGGTCGTCAGCGTGCCCTCGAAGGTGTCGCCCGGCCGCAGCGATCGCTTGAGCTGCTTGAGGTCGTCGAGGGTCTCGATGTCGCGGCCGGCGATCACGAGCCGCGGCCCCCGGCTGGGCCGCTGGACCAGGAGCGTCACGGTGTCGCCGGCAGAACTCGCCGCCACCCGCTCGGTGAGCTCCCGCCAGGTGTGGAGCTCGACACCGCCAAACTCCAGCAGCCGGTCGCCCTTGCGAAGCCCGGCCCGCGCGGCTGGTGAGCCCGCCAGAACGCCGCCAATCACGACGTCTTCACCGAAGGCCCGCGACATGTCGGCCTGGACGCCGAGGAACGGCCCCGGAATCCGGTCGAATGACCGCCCTTGCTTCAAGGCTCCCAGGGCAGCGGCGATCCGGTCGGCCCGGGCCACCATCCCCACGCCCGAGTTGGGGGCCCTCGTCCAGCGCATCAACTGCCCGCGATTGAAGAGCTTGCCGAGGACGGTGTCGGGCTCGATCGGGGCGGTGGCGATCCCGAGGAAGTTGCCGGCGGCATCGACGACCGGACCGCCGGAGTTGCCGTAGTTCAAGAGGGCGTCGGTCTGAAACTGGTAGCCCCGCATCCGCGATGGCGCGCTGACAATCCCGGTGTTGAGCGTGGTGCCTGTGTCGTCCGGCCCGCGGCCGACGACCGCGACGGCATCCCCGAGCAGCGGCGAACTAGCAACGGTTGCAGGATCGAACCAGGCGAGATCAGTGACGTCGATCTTCAGAAGCGCCACACCCAGCGGCTCATGCCGGGCGATGATCTCGGCCTCATGGCGGCTGCCATCGGGAAGGATCGCGGTCACGCTCGTGATCCGGTTCGAGGTCCGCTCGAGCCCGCCGGGCGGATCGGCCATCAGTTTCGGCAGCGGCTCGTTCGGATCAAACCGTCGCGGCTTGCCGGTCGACTTGGCGAGAAAGGCCGTGTCGGTGCCGACGTTAAACAGGCTGGTGAGCAGGTGGCCCTCGGGAGAAACGACCAGCCCGGTCACCAGGCCCGCCGGCCGCCGCAGCAACTGATTGACCTCGAGCGTCCGGTCGGCGGTGGCAAAGGCGGCAAACCGCTCGGCCTTCTCCGGGGCCGGCAGCCGATCCCAGTCGGCAATCGTCTCGCGGTGCTCCTGCCAGGAGATCCGCGGCAACGCCTCCGGCGAGTGATCGCGAGTGACCTCGAGGCCGATGAGGAAGGGGGCAAGCCCCGCCGCCGCCCGCTCCAGATCGGAGGCCTTCGCGGCGGCAGCCAGCGTGACCGGATGGGTCGCCAGGTCTCCTGGAGGCTCGAATGATAGGGGCACCTCCGCCGACCCCAGGGCGGCGAACCGTTCCAGCAACACGGCCGTCGGAATCGCCACTCCCTGCCACCGCAGGGGCGAAACCCCGAGGCTGATCACCCCGCAGAGCCGGCCCTGGGCGTCGACCAGCGGGCCCCCGTCGGAGCCCGGATTCACCGCCGCGGTGGTCTCGATCACGCCCCCCGCGTAGGCCGACTCCCCTTGTTTGGCCACGGCGTACCGGCCGCTGACGACGCCGCGGCTGAACGACGCCCGGCCGTTGGTCAACAAGACCCGGTCGACGTCGCTGGCGGTGTAGGCGATGTCGCCGACGGCTGGCAGGTCGCGGGCTATCGGGAGAGCCGCCAGGCCTTCGCCGTCGACCTTGATCAGGCTCGCCGCCAGGCTCGGCTCGCTGGCGACCAGCGTGGCCGGCCGGGGCACGAATCCCGGAAACATCACCTCGATCTCGGTGGCATCGGGGGGCACCACGCTGGTGGAGGTGAGGATGTGACCGGCGGGCGTAATGACGCTGCCGGTTCCTGAAAACGATGCCCCGTCTTCAGTGCTGGCGTTGATCCCGACCGTCGCGGCAAGCACGTGGTCGGCAATCAGCCGCGTGGCTGGCGGCTCTGCGGCGGCGAGCGTCCTGCCAAAGGTGGCCGCCGCGATCAACGCCAGCCGGCAGAGAGGGCCAGCGGTCAGCGGCCCCGTTCCGCCCGCACGCCACCAGTCGACACGCATCATGAAGTCTCATTCCTCTCTCGCGCTGCCCGAGAACGATCCCGCACCTGCTCGATTCTAGTCGCCACGGGGTCGCGCCCCTAGCGACTCCTTGCGGCACTTCCGATGGCCCCGTACAACACTCGTTGCTCGGCTCGTCCACGTCGAGCCGCGGGACATCGCTCGCTTGTCCTTTGAGGCTCGCATCGCAGGGGATTTCCATGGCTACCGTCACCGCGTCGCGGGCTTCGGCCCAGCTTCCCGAAGCCGCCAACGTCGGCTCAGCACTCGAAAGGGCCTTCGAGGCCGGCAAGGGGATCCTCCGGCTCTCGCCCACCTGGGTGCCGCGAAGCTTTCTCCACCCCGGCAAGCGGGTCCGGCTCCATCCAGATGATTATTACGCCTACGGCCTCGACCGGGGGGGGATCGACGAGCGGTGGTTTGCCAGCACGACCGAGGCGGCCAACGAGGGCCGCGTGCCCGACGAGGGACTCTCGTGGTGCGTCTTCGACGGGGAACGGTTTCTCCTCCGGGACGCCGTCGCCGAGGGGAAGGGCCGGCTGGTCGGTGAGGCGATCTGGAAGGACTACCAGCGGTGGCCCGTCTACTCGAAGTTCTTCGACAACATGGGGCCGATTCCCCACCACATGCACCAGTCGTTCGACGACGCCAAGCTCGTCGGCCAGGAGGGCAAGCCCGAGAGCTACTACTTCCCGCCGCAGTACAACAACTGCGACAACAACTTTCCCTACACCTTCATGGGCCTCGAGCCGGGCACGACCAAAGATGACGTCCGCCGCTGCCTCGAGAACTGGAACCGCGGCGACAACGGGATCCTTGACCTGGCCAAGGCCTACCGGCTCGAGCGGGGCACCGGCTGGCTGATCCCGCCGGGCGTGCTTCACGCCCCGGGCTCGCTGCTCACCTACGAGCCGCAGTGGGGCAGCGACGTGTTCGCGATGTTCCAGTCGCTCGTCGAGGGCCGGGCGGTGCCCTGGAGCCTGCTGGTCAAGGACATGCCCGAGGCCAGGCACCAGGATCTCGACTTCATCATCGGCCAGCTCGACTGGGAGAAGAACGTCGACACCCACTTCAAGGAACGCAACCATCTCGTGCCGATCGTCGACGAGCAGCGGAGCGGCGGCGGCGCGACCGACCGCTGGATCGTCTATGGCCACGTCGACGGCCGGCAGCTCTTCAGCGCCAAGGAGCTGACCCTCGAGCCGGGGGCGAAGGCGACGATCACCGACGCCGGCGCCAGCGGCTGGATCACCGTCCAGGGCGAAGGCACGGTGGGCGTCCACGAAGTAGCCACCCCGACCCTGATCCGGTTTGGCCAGATGACCGCCGACGAGCTGTTCATCTCGGCCGAGGCAGCCGCGGCGGGCTATGTCGTTGAAAACACCGGCCCGGGCCCACTCGTCGCACTCCGCTACTTCGGCCCTGACGTCCACGACGACCTGCCCATGAATGGAAAGCAGTCATGACCCGTCCGCTTCCCAAGCTCCACAACGCGATGTGGCCCGGCCTTGTCGGCAAGGGCACCGACCCCGGCCAGGAGCCGCCGATCTCCCTGGAGCGGATGCTCCAGCTGACCGCCGCCGCCGAGGTCGACGGCCAGAGGTTCGACGGGATTGACTACTTCCTGTTTCTGCCCCACACCAACCCCGAGGCGAGCGACGCCGAGATCCTGGCGATCGCCGACACGATCGCCTCCTACGGCTTCGCGGTCGGGTCGCTGGTGGCTCCGGTCTGGCCCGGCACGGTAGGCGACTCGGCGATGGGCGACGCGGCGGCCCGCGAGAAGTTCCTGGCGGCGGTGAAGATGGCCTGCCGGATCGCCAATCTCTTCGAGAAGCAGGGCGTCCGGAAGTACGGCGTGATCCGGATCGACTCGGCCGAGTTCGGCGTAGCGAAGTGGCGGGAGAATCCGCAGGCCAACACGGCGAAGATCGCCGAGACCTTTCGCGAGGCGGCCACGATCGCCAAGGATCACGGCCAGCGGCTGGCGGCCGAGGGGGAGATCTGCTGGGCGGGAATGCACTCCTGGCGTGACATGCTCGACCTCCTCGAGGCGGTCGGGATGCCCGAGACGCTCGGCTTCCAGGCCGACCTCGCCCACACCTACCTCTACCTGCTCGGCTACAACGCTCCGGAACATGCCCTCGTCAAGCCCGACTACACCGAGGCGGAGTTCTGGCCGGCCTACGAGGAGATGGTCGCCAAGCTGCGGCCCTGGACGATCGACTTCCACGTCGCCCAGAACGACGGCGAGGTCCACGGGGCGGGCTCCCACGACAAGACGGGCAAGCACTGCCCCGCCGACGACCCGGCCGGCAAGCTCGACATCGTGAAGTGCTCGGGCCTCTGGCTCGAGGGCGCCGCCGACCGCGGCATCGAGCACATCTGCTGGGACGGCTGCATGTTTCCCAACAAAACCCTCGAAGACCCCCACACCTGGAACACCATCCTCAAGACCATGATCGCCGTCCGCGACGCCCACGGCTGGCAATGAAAAACCCTCCGATCCCCCGTCGAACCGACGCCGGGCGAGGCAAAGGGGACTGAGCAGAGCCACCCGTCGCCCTGCCAACCAAGGAGGCGAAGGGGACTGGCGAAAGCTTGAGGAGCCTTCGGAGATTTCCCGCCAGCAA
>CALGAS010000460.1 GCA_937959175.1 uncultured bacterium
CTCGGGTAGGTGAGGGCGGGGCTGGGCCGGTAGCCGGTAAACATGTTGTGGGTGCCCCGCTCGTGGGCCGCCTCACCGTGGGTCATCGACCTGATGACCGTGATCTTGTCGGCGATGCCGGCCGTCTTTGGAAGCTTTTCGCTGAACTGCACGCCGGTGAGTTTCGTGTCGATCGCCCTGAAGTCGCCGCGATACTCGAGCGGTGAGAGCGGCTTGGGGTCGAAGGTCTCCTGCTGGGCCCAGCCGCCGGGCAGCCAGACGTGGATCACGCTCTTGGCCGTTCCCTCGAAGTGAGCGAACGACTTGGCGTCGGCCCGGGCCGCCTGCATCCGAAAGAGACCGCCCAGCGAGAGGCCAAGGCCGGTCAGCGAGCCGACGTGGAGAAACTCTCGCCGGCCGAGGCCGCCCGAGCGGAAGGATCTGCAGCCGGTCGCGGGGTCGCTGCCAGCCATGGTGTCGTCTCCAAGGGGGCGGTGGGGAGCGGTCGAGGCGAGCGAGGTGGCATCTTGAATGAACGAACGAATATAACGCGGGGTACCCGTCAGCGTGTCAACTCGGTCGCCCACCCGACCGGAGAAATGCCCCAACCTGTTCACGCATCTCGGGTTGCGCTCCGGGGGCTCGTATCGCGGTCTCCCAGGCGGTCAGGCCGGGGGCACGGTCAGGTAGAGGAGCATCGCCTGGCAGAGCTGCTCGGCCAGCCGCCTATCGGCCATTGGCCGGCCGGTCAGCTCCCGGGCCTCGAACATCACCTGCTGTAGCAGCATGGCAAAGAGGATGCGGAAGGCGACATCGACCGCCCGTTCGGGATCGGGGTGGCGAATCTCCGCCTTGTGGTTCAGCGCGATGGTGCGGAAGGCCTTGGCGAAGCCGAGATTCGCGGCGATCCCCTGCTGGCGAAGCCGCTGATCAGCCGCCCGAAAGAGCATGAAGAAGACCAGCGAGTCGTGGTGCTTGCGGGCGCCGTCGAGGCTGCCGCTGACCGCGACGGCGAGGGCCTTCGCGAGCGACGGCTGGGAGAGCCCCTCGAGCACGATCGCCCCTATAAGTTCGCCGACCCGGCCGAGGAACCGCTCGTGGAGCGCTTCGAGGAGGCCGTCGCGGTCACCAAACCGGGCGTAGAACGCTCCGGCCGAGGTCCCGGCCCGCTCGATCACCGCCTCGACGGTGAGGGCGTCAGGGCCACCGTTGGCGAAGAGCGACTCGGCGGCATCGAGCATCCGGTTGGTGGAGGCGATGCTCCGAGATTGACGCGGCTGTTTCATAGGAAGATCTGCTGGCGGGACCTCGCCACGCGTTGGAAGCGGCGAAACTCAAAGTATACGCCCCAAACAACGCCCGAGCGGGGCTGCGTCACCGCCAGCGGGGAATGCCACCCGGCGGATCGTCGCCAAACCTGTCCCGCAGCCGGGGCGTCGGCTCGAGGGTGAAGCCCCAACAACCTGCTCGACGAGTGTCCGCAGCCGGCGAACGACACGCTGCTTGGCAAGGTAGACGCCGCCCGCCTCGCCGCCGCCGATCGGGAGCAGCCGAGTTCCTCGAGCTGTCTGCCGAGGAGAAGCAACTCGTGGAAGTGCGGCTGGCCTTGGCCATAGCCATCAGACGGCAATGCCAGAGTCGCGGTCTATCGTAGAAGCAGCTTGCCGAGCGAATCGGCACAAGCCAGCCGCGGATCACGAAAATCGAGGTCGCCGCAGCGGATGTGTCGCTCGGTCAACTCGTCCGTGCCTACATCGCCGCTGGCGGGCGAATCGAATGCAGGACGACGGGGGCGACAGCTTCAAAAATGCTACGCCTGAAATGCAGTCCTGCCACGTGAGGGTTTCACCAAGGCGAGCGTGCGCAACATCAACGAGGAACTGGCCATCTTTGAACGCCCTGAAGAGGCTCGGCTGGCGTTCGCCGCACTGGCGGCCGAGGTGGCCGATCTGCTGCGGATCGTGATGGAGACGGGAGCGGTGGCTCCTTCCTCTTCGGCGGCCAGGGGCATCATCGATCACGCCCCCTCAGGCGTAGCCCGCGCCGCCGCGACATCAGGAAGCCGCAGGCAAGACCCGTGAGGGCCATGGCGAAGGCGGCGGGCTCGGGTACGGCCGCGAGTCGGAACCCGACGTTATACAGTTCGGTCGTGATGTCGTAGGGGCCAAATGGGGACGAAGACGACAGGCCCGTACCGTTGTTGTCGAGCCAGGAGCCTCCCCGGATCGTCAGGCTCGAGAATCCGCCGCCGGCAGCCGAAGTCAGCTCCCAAACGTTTCCGTTCATGTCATACGCCCCATACGCGCTCGGGCCGCCGTTGGTGCCCACCGTCGTCACATTGCCGGGCGGGTCAAGACTTCCACTGCCGTTCCAATCGGGCCCGTTGTAGTTCGCGAAGTTGCCAGTCGAGCCGGCCGACCCGTCGCCCGTGGCGTTGGCCGTCACCCCAGTGGGCTGCGTGTCGCTCTGCGTGGCATAGTCCCAGTAGCCGGCGTTCGTACTTCCTCCCTTGTAGTAGGCCGATTTGTACCACTGGTCTTCGGTCGGAATGAAGTACAACGCGCCGGAGTTCAGTGCCGGGGCGTTCCCGCTGGTGGCCCCGCCAAGCGTGTAGGCACCGGTTTCGGTGCTGCCCGCGGCCTGGCCGTTGTGCAGCCAGTTGGCCACCCGCGCGGCGTCGAACCAGCTGACGAAGTTCACCGGTTTGTCGCCCATGTTGGCCCGGGCTGCATACTTCGCCCCTGAAGACGCCCCGGCCGTGAAGCTGATTCCGCCACGGATATCGCTGCCCATCGACGCGTTGTAGATGTCGTTCGGATTCGAGCCATCGGGATCGACGGCGTTGAGGAACTCGACGTACTGCGAGTTCGTCCATTCGAACTTCATGATCTCAAATACTTCGGCCACCGAACCCGCGGGATTGGGCGCGCCGGTGGTGTCCGCCGCGTTGTTGGCGTCCCCCACCTCGAGCCAGTCGATCGTGACGCCGCGAGCCGGGGCCACCGTCAGCCAGCACCCGGCCACCAGCGCGCTCACGGCAACGCGTCCCGTTCGAGACCGACTCTGCGACCAACGCGTACTCGGAAGCAATCGCATCACAAACCCTTTCACAGCACGAACGGCAGGGGGGAAATCCAGCTCAATGACGGCAGACGCACCTCGATCGGTGGCTCGCGATCACGAACCAACGGGCGGGAATGCGACTGCCACTCGGAAGCGCAAAAAACGTGCCAAGACACCAAGCGAAGGGCCTTGTCTTCCGGCTCACTTTGGCCTCCGGTGGCCACACGGGCGTTTTGCTCGATAAAAATGGCCATTTGGTGCGGGCACCGGCTCCCCTGGCCACCGAAGAGCCGCCGTTCGCGGCCCGTAACGCCGGGCCCGACTGGTGCGAATCGCTCCACCTGAACCCCCCAGAAGGACCGGTCGGCAGGTATGGCCCGGCCATTGGCGTTTCCGCAAGCGTCGCCCGACTGATGAGCGACTTGTGAGTCGTGAGCCCCTTTTTCCCGAGTGCGCCCGGCCTTTCCCGGCCCGCGGATCACGGTTGTCATCAAGCGGCAACGAACTGAAGATAGGAACAATGGCCACGCCGCTCCCTAAGCCGCCCGGCAATCTCCATCCGCTCTCTCGGGAACTGCTCGAGAGCCTCGCTGGCCATCCAGAGGCCGCCGAGATCGTGATCGGCGGCGGTGTGGCACTCAGCCACTATCTGGAGTATCGCCCCACCGTGGACCTCGATGCCTGGTGGCGTGGCGAACCTCGGGCAGATGTGCTGGCTTTTGTCGAGGCCGCCATGCAGGCGATCGCCTCGCGCCATGGCTTCGAATATCGCCGTCGGTCGTGGGGTGAAACCGACAGCCTCGAACTGCTGCAAGGCACCCAGAAGCAGTACTCCTTCCAGATCGGCAGGCGGACGCTCGCCCTCGACGAGGCGATTCCCTCACAGTGGAAGCCTGTCTCCATCGAAACGCTGCGAGACAACGTGGCATCCAAAATGACGGCCCTGGTGCAGCGTGGGGCGCCGCGGGATTTTCTCGACATCTACCACCTCTGCACCCGCGACGTGATGAGCATGGCCGACTGCTGGAGAGCGTTCACCGAAAAAGGTCTCGGCATCGGGATCGACGAGGCCAAGCGAAAAATCATCGCACGCCTGGCGATGATTGAAGCCAGCCGACCGCTCGAGACAATTCAGCCCGGGGACGCTCGCGACCAAGCCGCGGGTGTCCGTGAGTGGTATTACCGCGTCTTCGCCGTGCCCACGCCATGATCATCGACCGATCCGTTTATCCCGACGTCGAGCCCCCTGCAACGCTCAAGAGCCTGGCGGACCGGGCCGATTACATGCAGCGAATCTGCGCGGCCTTCGATTTCGGCGTCTTCCCGGAGGAGGCCGACTGGGAGACGTTTGCCGGATGGCAGGACGTCTTCGATCGCTTCCCGCTCCCGGATTCACCCGGCTACCACGCCTTTCGCCACTGGTATGGCTGGGAGCCCGTGCCGGTCGAGCGGCGGCTGGGCATCCCCGCGTGGAAAGTCGCCGACCTTCACGAGGACCGACCGGATCCGTGCGAGGAGATGGTGTGAAGGAAAAAGGGAAACGGTGAGGGAAAAGGTGCCGGCCACCAAAACGAGGTAATCAACCATCTTCTCCAGATTTCGTGGCTGGCACCTTTATTGCGGCTACGAGGCCGACGAGCCGGACGAGGTCGCGCCGCCCGGCTGGCGGTCGCCCTCGCCCTGGCGATCCTTCCCGCCGCGGCCTTCGGGCAGGCCTTCGTCCTCTCCGTGCCGGCCACCGCCGACATCTTCTCGGCCGGCCACGACGCCGTCCCAATCACGCCCAACGGCGGCGGTACGCTGCCGCCGCCGGTCCTGCTGCCGGCCGGCACGAACCGGCAGATCCAGTTCACGAGCGTCACCGGCCTGGTCTCGTTCAACACCGACGCGGCCCCGCCGCAGGACATCTATCGCGGCCAGGACAACGGCCCCGACGGCGGGGCGGTCTACTGGCAGGACGAGAAGCCCGGCAATCCCTGGCCGAATGCCTACACGACCGACGGCACGGAGCCGGGGCTCCTCCCGCCGTCGGAAAAAGACACGGTCACCTCCTTCTACCTCGACATGCCCGCCTTCGAAGGCCTCTCGGGCATGCTCCTCTTCGAGGAGACGCCGGCCGACCGGCGGGTGATGTTTCTCACCGGCGTATTCACGACCGCGTCGGGCCGCGGCGGGACGGCCCCGCCGCGACTCGATTTCAGCAGCACCAGCACGAGCGTGCCGGGCGGCCGTGGCTTCAGCCGCCTCAGCCCGCTGGCAAACCAGCTTTTTTACATCGGCGACGGGCTCACCGGCCAGGGCACCGGCAGTCTCCAGACCTTCGACGTGCCCGACGAGGCGACCCACCTCTACCTCGGAGTGATCGACGGCAGCCGGTTCATCCACGGCCCCGATTTCTACGACAACAACGCCGGCAGCTTTAGCGTGGAGGGGGTCGTCGTCCCCGAGCCGGCGGCGATGTCCTGGCTGGCGGTCGCCGCCGCCGGGATCGCCGGCTGGGGATGCAAGGCCCGCAGGCAGGGCGGAGTCTGACCGGGCGGCAGCGGATCACAGCTCAAGCTGCCTGGCAGACCCGTTTGATCGCTAGCGAGATGCAACTGCTTGCGCGACCGGCCGCTTCCGCCGCGACACCTGCCAGAGCACGGTCGCTGCACCGCCAAGGGCCGGCAGCGCAGCGGAAGGTTCGGGGACTGCCTGAAAGGTCACCGTATTGGTGCCGTCATCAAACATCGTCTTGCTGACGAAGAGGGGCAGGTTGCTACCAAAAACGGCGGACAGGCTCGTGCTGGTCCATGTCGCCGTGCCGGTGACGGGATCGTTGTTTTGCCAGCCGTTTTCGACGTTGAAGCCTGTGCCGGAACCCGTGACGAGTTCGAACGAGGTGCCTGAAAAGGTGGTCGTACTGCCGGTATTGAAGCTGAAGTTGTCAGCACCTGCAGCCGACCCGCTCGTAATGTTGTAGTTCGTCAAGTTGCCCGTGCCACTCACGTTTGCCTCCATAAAAAACAGGGATGCGCCGGGATTGCCTAGCGAACTAGCCACCCCATTGCCGTTTACGTTGGCGCCGGTGTTGTACCCTGAGATGTCAAACGTCCCTGTCCAACTCGCTTTCAGGTCAGAGCCGACGTTTTCCCAGGTCACCGCAATCGTGCCGGCGTCAACGGCCGTGGGCGGTAAGGCAAGGAGCGACGCAAACGCGAGGATGGCGAGACGCAAGCGGAGTGAGATCGTGTTGGTCATGATGTGATCACCGTTCTTGTTAGGGCTGCTCTCCGTTGGCAAGCGGGTTGCCACTCAACACGATCCAACTGCAAAAGCTGTGCCGTTATCCGAAATGCGACACCGAGTTCTTCGGTGGTGGACGGAGAACGCTTAACTCCGCACACTCGTCCACGTTCACCAACGCGATCACTCCTCTGAGGGGGTGGGGCGAATCGCTCCGGAGGAGCGATCATCGGTGGGGCGATTCGCACCACGAGCCGTCGGCATGGGGCGTTTTGCACCAGGCGATCCCATCCGAAATGCGACACCGGGCCTCTGCTGACCGGCGGCGCTGCTCTACTGGTGGGATGCCCCCGGGTGCGCGAGATCTGCTGGAACGTTTCGCGGTGGTCAGCACCGCAAAACTCCCCGCCGCGCAGCGGGCAACCTCGGAGTTTTGGCCTGCTCACGAAAGCGAGATCGTGGGGCCGGACCCGTATGCCCTCATCCTCAATCGAGCGCTCCTTGGCGATCTTGCCATCACCTACGTTCGCTGCTCCGCCCGGATCCGGGTCAGGTTGCTCGAGCCGTGCCGCCACCCCTGCCTGATCGTCCCGCTGGCAGGGAGTGTCGAAATCAGCGGCGATTCAGGCACCTACCAGGCGATTCCCGGTCAGCCGCTTCTGCGGGCGGCCGGCTGGCTGCGGCGGTTCGAGGCGGCTCCCTGCCGATGCCTGCTCCTCGACGTCACCACGGCGGCCCTGGAACGCTCATCGAAGTCCGCCGGACGGGAGAACGTGGCCTCCCTGGGGCATGTTTCGTTCGCGGGCGAGGTCGCCGACCTGCTCCACAGCAGGGTGCTGAGCTTCGCCCGGGCCGTCAACACGAGTACCCGGGCCGTCGCGCTCCAGGGGTTGTCCGAAGCGGATCGCCTCCGTCTCCTCTCGACCGGGATTCGCGGGCGGGAGGCATCGCTCCTTCGCACCCTTGCGACGGCGCTGGCCGCCGAGCCCCGCTCCGAGCAGCTCGCCGACTCGGCCGACGTGGAGGCATGGCTGAGGCAGCATGCGATGAACCGGATGCCGCTGGCCGAAATCGCCCGCCGAGCCGGCCGATCGATGCGGTCGATCCAGCGAGCCTGCTGCAAACTGGGCTACACGCCCCAGGCGTTCCTCCGCGCCGTGCGGCTGGACCGCGCCCGCGAGCTGCTCCTCGATCCGGCGGGCGGCCTGACGATCGCCGATGTCGCCGAGACCGTCGGCTACCCGCACGAGGGGCGGTTTGCCGGGTATTACCATGACCGTTTCGGGGAGCTTCCCTCGGCCACGCTCGCCCGCAGCCATCGCAGTCCGCCGCCGATTCGCCCCGCGGAAAAAGGCTCTGGTTGAAAAGGCGACTGTCTCAGAATGCCAGGATGACGACCAGGGCCGTCAGGCCCACCATCACGAGGGCCACGCCCATCCAGCGGGCCACGGCTGGGCGGTCGGCGTAGCGGTAGGCGTCGTTTTTGAGGGCCGTGAGCACGCGGCGGTGCTCCCACATGCCGACGAGCGTGGCGGCGATCCCCAGCAGGATCAGCACCGCCCCGAAAATCCGCGTCTTGAGCGGAGAGAGGGCGGCAATCTTGCCGTCGAGAGCCAACGCGGCCTCGCCGACCCGTTCGATCGCGAACCCGAGGCTGATCATCGCCAGGCTCGTGCGAATCCAGGCCAGGAGCGTGCGGTCGGCCGCCTCGCGGTTTCGCTCCCGAGCCAGTTCATCGGTCAACGTCGGCATGGGACAGGAGGGGGAACGCGGAGGGGCGAGACGGCGCGGGAGTGGTCCACAGTTCGCGAAATGTAGCATTTTGAGGCTGCCGGGGGCGTCTCTTGCCCAACGGCCCGCCGTCCCTCCGGCTCGCGCCGGAGGGCTTCTATGGAAAAGGGGACTGGCTCCGAGCGAAGCGAGGTGCCTGTCCCCCTTTTTCTACTCCCCTTTTTCTACTCCTCGAGCGTTCGCTTGCCCCGCAGCAGATGATGGTAGTGCTGGGCGAATCGGTGGGCCTCGTCGCGGACGTACTCCAGCAGCCGCAGCGAGAAGGAACTGCGAGAGAGCCGGAGCGGCTCGCTCCGTCCGGGCAGGAAGACCTCCTCCTCCCGCTTGGCCAGCGAGATCACGCAGGGGGCCTCGATGCCGAGGCTCTCGAGGGCCTCGAGCGCCGCGGAGAGCTGCCCCTTGCCGCCGTCGACCAGGAAGATGTCGGGCAGCGAGGAGCCCTCGCGGACGAGCCGGGCAAACCGCCGCGAGACGACCTCGTGGATGCTCCGGAAGTCGTCGATCCCCGCGACCTCCTTGATCCGGTACCGCTTGTAGCCCGCCTTGAAGGGGAGCCCGTCGATGAACTGCACGAGGCTGGCGACCGTCTCGTTGCCGGCCAGGTGGGCGATGTCGACGCCCTCGATCACCCGCGGGGGCGTCGCCAGCCCGAGCACCTTCTGGAGGCCGGCCAGGCCCTTCTTGGGATCGACGAGGAAGACCTCCGGCTGGACGTGCTCCTCGAGTTCGCCCCGCTGGTCGAGCGTCTCGAGGAGCCGGATCTCGTCGCGGAGCCGGGCCGCCTTCTCGAACTCCAGGGCCGCCGAGGCGGCGAGCATCTCGGCCTTCATCTCCTCGAGCAGCCGCCGCTTGCCGCCGTCAAGGAAGGTCTTGAGGCGGTTGATGTCCTTGCGGTAGTCCTGCTTCGAGATCCGCAGGTTGCAGGGGGCGGTGCACTGGCCGATCGAGGCCAGCAGGCAGGGGCGAAACCACCGCCAGCGGTCGTCGTCGGCGTCGATGTCGAGCGTGCAGGTGCGAAACTTGAAGATCCGCTGGAGGACGACGATCGCCCCCCGCAGCGAGCCGGCGCTGGTGAAGGGGCCGTAGAGCTTCACCCCCTTCTGCTCGGGCGTCCGCGTGAACTCGACCCGCGGGTAGTCCTCGTGGGTCGTGATCTGGAGGTAGGGGAAGGTCTTGTCGTCCTTGAGGTCGCTGTTGAACCGAGGCTGGACGTCCTTGACCAGCCGGCTCTCGAGCAGGAGTGCGTCGACCTCGCTCTCGACCTCCAGGTAACCGAT
>CALGAS010000461.1 GCA_937959175.1 uncultured bacterium
TCCGGGGGAGCAACATCCTACTCGATTCCTTTCAACGCCTCTCGATGATGCTCGCTGCCGACTCAAGCCCACCGCGACCGGGGAGCTGGCCGAGCGGCCATGCCAAAATGTAGTCGAGGGGCTCAGTTTTTTCGCCCCTGAAGACTAATTTTCACTGTTTGCTCAAAAAGCGGGCCCCAGGGGGCAGGCTGGTGGGAGCGTGGCGGGTTTCCAGGGACGGGAAAAGCCCGGTGTCCGGCCGGTCTGGCGGGGGGCCTGGGTTGACTGGTTGCGAGGGCGGATTGGGCGGATTGGTGGTGAGGGCGTGGGGGGATTCGGGAGCGGGATGGCCCAACGGCCCGCCGTCCCGCCCGGCTCGCGCCGGGGGGCTTCTATGGAAAAGGGGACTGGCTCCGAGCGAAGCGAGGTGCCTGTACCCTTTTCCAACCCGCGGACGTACGGAACGCGGGTTCACCTCGAGCCTGGTTGGTAGTGATCGCGGTTTGGGCGATGTGGTGGTGAACGGTTGCTCGGGCTTCCGGAGGCCGGGATGGCTCAACGGCCCGCCGTCCCCCCGGCTCGCGCCGGGGGGCTTCTATGCGGGAGGAGGTGGTTGGTGGGGGGATGGGAGTTTGGGGTTGCGAGTGCGGGGTGCGGGAGGTCTCTGGGACGGGGGGTTACCAGCGGGCCGATGGTGAGGGTTGGAGGGGTTTGGATGAAGCGTCGGTCTGCGATCGTGCTGGCGGTGCTGATGGCCGGCCTCCTCGGCCTTGCCGGAGGGGCGGCCCTCGGTGTTTCGCTGCCGCCGGCGCCGCCCGAGGAGCCGCTGCCTGCTGCCCAGCGGTCGCTGCGGAAGGCCGACGAGTATCTCACCGCGTCGTGCCAGATGCTCCGCCGCGGGGACCGCCATGCGATGGACGGCTACTACGTCGCCTGCCAGGAAGCCTGGAACGCGGTGCAGACCTGCCCGGAGTCGCCGGAGGTGCTCGAGGCCGCGACCTGCCTCTATGCCGACGCCCTGGCGGGCTTTCTCGAGGCGGCCTGCCGGCACGGACGAATCTCCGAGGGCCGCGTCTGGGTGGGACCGCCGGGGCGGCTGATCGGCGTGCCGCTGGTCCCCAAGGCGCTGCCGATCGGTCCCGGGGCGATCGCCTCCCTCGAGCCGCAGGCCCAGCCAGACGACAAGCGGATCTCGCGACGGCACCTCCGGGACGGCTTCGGCCTGCCGGTGGTGATCCGGCTCGATTCCCGTGCTGCCGACCGACTCAGTCAGGGGCACGCCCCGCCGCGGCAGTCGCTCGCCGCCACGGCCGTGCTGCGGTTCGACATGCCGGGCGGGGAGAACGCCGCCCAGAAGTTCGCCGGCCCGGTCTACCGGGATCACGCTGCGGCCGTGCTCGATCTGGCCAATCCGGTCGAGATCGCGGCGGTCAAGATCGGCCCGGCCCGCCCCCATCTGGCCGCCGACCTGACCGCGCCCCTGCTCGACATGCTCGCCGGGATGCCGCAGACGGGCGTGGCCGGCTTCCTGATGCCCTTCGGCCGCAGCGACACGCAGCCGCGGCTCGAGTTTCTCGAGCCCCACCAGCCCGGCCGGATTCCGGTCGTCTTCATCCACGGCCTCGGGAGCGACGAGGGCACCTGGTTTGAGATGATCAACGAGCTGCGGGCCTGGCCGGAGTTTCACCGCCGCTTCGAGCCCTGGGTGTTCCATTATCCGACCGGGGCCTCCTTCCTGGCTGTGGCGGCCTTGCTCCGGCAGGAACTCACCGCCGCCGTCGCCGGCATCGATCCCGAGGGCCGCGATCCCGCCCTCAGGCAGCTCGTGATCATCGGCCACAGCATGGGCGGGCTGCACGCGAAGATGATGGTGGTCGATTCGGGCGAGGCAATCTGGGATTCGATCGCCCAGGTACCCATCGAGCAGATGCGGATGCGGCCCCGGACGCGGCAGTTGATGGCCCAGGCAACCCATTTCCGGCCGCTTCCCTTCGTGACGCGGGTGATCTTCATCGCGACGCCCCACCGCGGCTCGGTGATCGCCTCGCTGGGAGTCGGGCGGGCGGCCTCGCTGCTGGTCCGCGAGCCGCCGGAGATCACCGCCGTCCACCAGGAGGCCGTGCAGATGAATCCGGACGGGTTTCGGCCGGAATACGCCAAGAAGGTGCCGACGACGATCGACCTCCTCGAGCCCTCCTCGCCCACGCTCGAGGCCCTCGCAAGGCTCCGCCCGCCCTGCTGGGTTTCGCGGCACACGATCGCCGGCGACATCCATCCCTCCGTGATCGGCGGCCGAGACGACTGCGTCGTCTCGGTGGCCAGTGCCCGGCAGCCGGGCGTGGTGACCGAGCTGCTCGTGCCGGCGAGCCACACCAAGGTGCACCGGCACCCGGACACGATCCGGGAGGTCGAGGCGATCCTCCGCATGCACCTCGAGGAGACCGCCGTGCGGCGGTAGCCGCGAAGAAGAAGTCGCCGGGAATCGGTGCCGCGAGGGCAGGATCGCGAGGGCGGGATCGCGAGGGCGGGATCGCGTGCAGGAAACAGCATGCGTGCT
>CALGAS010000462.1 GCA_937959175.1 uncultured bacterium
GATCACGGCCAGGTCGGCGGTGTTGAAGAGGCCCGGATACTTCAGCGGCTTGTCCTCCCCCTCCGTCACTGAGAGCAGGGCCACCCGAAGCGACTCGCCGAGATCCCAGCTCGTCGGGCAGACGAGATTCCCGACGTTCTCGATGAAGAGGTACCGGAGACCGGCCAGGTTCCAGCCGGCCAAATGCTCGGCAACCATCTCCGCCTCGAGGTGGCAGAGACCGTGGGTGTTGATCTGCCGCACCGGCACCCCGCTCTCGGCCAGCCGGCGGGCGTCGTTGTCGGTCTCGAGATCGCCGACAACCGCCGCAGAGGGCTCGCCGCAGGCCGCCAGCCGGGTGAGGGTCTCCTTGAGAAAGGCAGTCTTGCCGGTGCCGGGGCTCGACACCATGTTCACAACGAGCAGCCCGAACTGCTCGAAATCTCGCCGCATCCCGCGGGCGATTTCATCGTTCTTCTTGAGGATCCGGGTGCGGACCTCGAGGATCCGAGGGGTGGTCTTCATCAGGGGGCCTCTTCGTCGGCCGACCCAACCAACTCGATCGATTCGAGGTCGAGCTCCCGGCCGCTGCGAATGTCGCCGCTTCTGGTGCCGCAGGCCGGGCAGACAAACGACTGGATCCCGGGCAGCTCCCGCTCGGCCTCGCAGGTCGGGCACCAGATGACCACCGGCACCTCCTCGATCCGCAGTTCGGCCGCCTCAAGCGGCGTCCCCTCGCGGACGAGATCGAAGCTGAACCGAAGCGGATGCTCGTGGACGCAGCAAAGCCGGCCGATCCGGAGGTTGACCGCCGCGACCCGGCCGCCGCCGTGCTCTTGGAGCTGGCCGGTCACTGCCTCGACGATGCTCGTGGCGATCGAGAGTTCGTGCATCACGCGGTTTCCGGCGGCATGCGGCACCGCTGGCGGACTGGGCGGAATCGCATGCAAAAGTCTAAGCGACCGGGCGGCCGCCATGAAACGAAGCGGCGAGCCCACGCCCCCGCGGGGGCAGGTTTACAACCTGCCTGACCCCATCCCGCTATAACCTCCCCTGGGGTTGATGTGCGACCTGCCCAATCCCAGGGCTCACGATCCCCACGGCCCAACTCCCGGTTGCAAGGACTCCTTATGATCGCTCGCTCAGTTTCGTGGTGCATGGTGATCGGATTGGTGGCCGGATCACTCGCGCGAGCGGCCGACCGGCCAGTGCTCGATCTCTGGCCGCCGGCCGCCCCGGGGACGGTGGAAGAGAGCGGACCAGAACGTGAACTCCAGCGGGATCCTCCCGATGGAGTGGTGCGGCTTACTGACGTCAGCCGGCCGCAGATCACCGTCTACCATCCGGACGAGCCGACTGGAGCGGCGGTGCTCGTCTGCCCCGGAGGGGGCTACAAGATCCTCGCTTACGAGCACGAGGGCACGCAGGTCTGCGAGTTTTTCAACCGCCACGGCGTGACCGCCATCCTCCTCAAATACCGGGTGCCAGCCCCCCGCGAACTGCCGCTCCAAGACGCCCAGCGGGCCCTCGGCCTGATCCATCGGCACGCCGACGAGTGGGGCATCGATCGGAGCCGCATCGGGATGCTCGGCTTTTCGGCGGGCGGCCACCTGACGCTGATGACCTGCCTCCGAGGCGGTGAGCAGACTTACCAGACCGATCCAGCAATCGACATCGATCGGCCGGTCCCGGCCTTCGCAACGCTGGTCTACCCGGCCTATCTCGTCGAGCGGGGCAGCGAGGGCCCTCTCGTCGAGGAGATCGCAGTCCCTAAGGAGATGCCGCCGCTCTGCCTGATTCACGCCGCCGACGATCCCTGGACCTCAAGCGGCAGTGCCCTCTTGGCGATCGAATGCCGGAAGCGGAAGATTCCCTGCGAACTCCACGTCTACGCCAAGGGGGGGCATGGCTTCGGGATGAAGCGGACCGGCCTGCCGGTCGACACCTGGCCGGAGCGGGTGATCGAGTGGATGGAGTCGCTGGGCCTGCTCGAGCCGATCGAGACCGCCACCCGCTGATCGCCACAGAGCCAGATCACGGCTATATTTGATGTGTGATCCGGCTCCTCGGGGG
>CALGAS010000463.1 GCA_937959175.1 uncultured bacterium
CCCGGTAGGTGCCGGTGTAGACGAGCGGACGGAGGGCCTGCCGGAGCCCGACGTGCGAGAGCACGATCGGCGGGTCGATGAAGCCGGGATGGTTGGGGAGGACGAGCACCGGCCCCTCGAGCTTCCGAAGCTGCTCGAAGCCGTCGCGGCTGACCCGATACCGCAGCATCAGCAGCAGGCGGCCGAGCGTCCAGAACATCCGAGTGAGCCAGAGCATCGCTGCCGTGCGGATTGTCGGGGGAATCAGGCGGCCTCGATCGCGGTCGCGATCCGGTCGAGGATGGTCCGGATGATCTCGCGATCGGAGCCGGGCCGCCGCGGGCTATCGGGGTGGGGTTCGTCGCTGGCGATCAGCCCCCGGAGGTGGAGGGCCTGGGCCATCGAGTGCTTGTAGGCGGGCACCGGCGGCCGGAAGGCGAAGTCGCCGAGGGCCTGGAGGGCGTCGTCGAGCTCGAAGAAGCGGGCATCTCCGGCGGCCCACCAGACGTCCCGCCGGGCAAAGGCCTCCGGCCAGGCGGTCGAGAGGCCGAGCAGCCAGTCGCTGCCGTAGGTCACCATGTCGATCGCCAGATCGTTGCCGGTGAAGACGTGAAACTCCGGCCGCAGGGAATCGCGGAGGGCCAGTCGCTGCCACTCCAGCCGGCGGGAAAGCGAGGAGTGCTTGGCCCCGAGACAGCTGGGAATCTGCATCATCTCGGCGTATGCCTCGAGCGAGAGCACCCGGCCGCTGGGCACGAAGGCGGTGGAGAGCTCGAAGCCGATGAAGGCCGGCACGCCGCGGGCCAGCGCCTGGGTGCGGGCGATGAAGTCGGCATCGCTGCCTGTGGTCAATCCAAACGACGGGAAAATCACCGGCGTGGCTCCGGCCGCGGTGATCATCTCCAGCTGCCGGCCGTAGGCCGGCTCGTCGAAGGAGTCGCCAGCCGCATCGACGACGCAGGCCCCCGCAGCGAGCTCGCCGGCCGGCCCGACCGTCTCACGGGCGATCCGGAGCGCCTCCTGCCGCGTGGCGTCGTCAATCAGCTGCACGTAGCCGGTGTCCATGTTGACCGCCGGGGTGATGCCGGCCGCAGCGGTGCGGGCGATGTGGGAGGCAAAGGCGTCCCAGTCGGTGCCTCCGGCGGACCGCATCGGCAGGAGGATCGCCGACATGCCCCGGATCGGGCGGCGGGGGCGGAGGAGCGAGACGGGGTCGACGAAGCTGGCTGCCATGGCTTGCGGAGTCTACCGAAAACCAGACGCCGGGGCCGCCGCTTTCGACTCCGCCGCGGCTCCCTCCCGGCTGCATTGCCTCCCTGGTGATTTGCGGCATACTTGTTCCTCATGTATCCCCGTGTGGCTCGCTTCCGCAGCGTCGAGGATCTCCGCGAGCATCTCGCCACGCTGGGGGCGGCCATCCCCCTCGATGATCAGCCGCTGACGGCGGCGGCCGGCTCGCCGCTGGCCCGGCCCCTGCCCCTCGGGAGCCGCACGGCCGGCAACCGCTGGGCGATTCACCCGATGGAGGGCTGGGACGCCGGCGACGACGGCCAGCCGACCGAGATCCTCCTCCGCCGCTGGCGGCACTTCGGCCTGAGCGGGGCGAAGCTGATCTGGGGGGGCGAGGCGGTCGCGGTCGTGCCGGAGGGCCGGGCCAACCCCAACCAGCTCTCGGCCGAGGCCTGCGGCCGGGCGGGCCTGGCCAGCCTTCTCGAGACGGTCCGCGGCGGCCATCGCGAGGCCCACGACGACGACGGCGACCTGGTGGTCGCCCTCCAGCTGACCCACTCCGGCCGGTTCAGCACGCCGACGCTGGCCGGCCGCAGGTCGCGGATCGCCTACCACCATCCGCTCCTCGACGCCCGGCACGGCGTCGATCCCGCCGACGCCGCCTGCGTCGTCAGCGACGACGACGTCGAGCGGCTGATCGAGGCCTACCTGGCGGCCGCCCGCGACGCGGCCGCGGTCGGCTTCGACATGGTCGACATCAAGGCCTGCCATGGGTATCTGATCCACGAGTTTCTCTCGGCCCGCCGCCGCCCGGGCCCCTACGGTGGCGACCTGGCCGGCCGCAGCCGCCTCCTCCGGACGCTCGTCGAGCGGGTCCGGGCCGAGTGCCCGGGGCTGCTGGTGGGCGTGCGGCTCTCGCTGTTCGACACCGTGCCCTGGCGGATGGTCGACGGCCGCGGCGAGCCGATGCCGTTCGCCGACTCGCTTCCCTACGATTGCGGCTTCGGCGTCGATGCCGCCGACCCGCTGGCGATCGATCTGGCCGAGCCGATCGCGGTGCTCGAGATGCTCCGCGACCTGGGCGTGGCGGCCGTCAACCTCTCGGCCGGCTCGCCCTACACGGTGCCCCACGTCGTGCGGCCGGCGGCCTTTCCCCCGTCCGACGGCTATCCGCCGCCCGAGGATCCGCTGACGGGCGTCTGGCGGCAGATCGACGCGGCCCGGCGGGCCAAGCAGGCGGTGCCCGACCTCGTGATGGTGGGCTCGGCCTACACCTACCTGCAGGACTATGTCGTCCACGCGGCCCAGGCGACGGTTCGCGATGGATGGATCGACGCCGTCGGGCTCGGCCGGATGGTCCTCTCCTATCCGGAACTGCCGGCCGACTCGCTGGCCGGCCGCCCGCTTCCCCGAGGCCGGGTCTGCCGCACCTTCTCCGACTGCACCACCGCCCCCCGCAACG
>CALGAS010000464.1 GCA_937959175.1 uncultured bacterium
GGTCCGGATCGACCTGGCCGATGACGACTGCCGCACCGAGCGGGCCGCCCTCAACCACATGAAGGGGGCTATCACGATGACCGTCCCCCTGCCGACGCTCCGCAGCCTCTGGGTCTCGCTCTTCTCCGACGAGTCGATCCTCCGGCCCCGCTACGAGGGCACCGGCAGCGTCTATCTCGATTCGACCCTCGGCGGCTATCACATTTTTCCCATCGCACCCGGCGAGCGGTGGATCCTCGACACCCGCTGCTTCTGGGCCAGCGACGGCGAGGTCGGCCTGGCGATCTATCGCGAGCGGATGCTGACGGCCCTCTTCGCCGGCGAGGGACTGCTCTGGTACAAGACGGCGCTTGCCGGCGAGGGGCAGGTGGTCCTCGCGGTCGACGGGCCGGTCGAAGAGGTCGAGCTCAACGACGACCGGCTGATCTGCGACGGGCCGTTCGTGGTGGCCCGCACCGCCGGCATCCGGCTCCGGATGCGGCGGCCGGCCAAGTCGCTCTGGAGTTCCTGGCTCTCGGGCCAGCCGCGGACCTTCTGCTACGAGGGCACGGGCAAGCTGCTCCTCTGCACCGTCCCCTACTGGCGGCGGCGGATGGAGAAGGAGCGGGCCGCCGCCGCGGCCCGGCCGTAGCTGCGGAAGCACGACAGCCGCCGGCGGAAAGACGATTGTCGTGCACGACCCTGATCGGCAGGTCGGCTTCCCGGACGGCGTCCATTTCGAGTCACTACACTGACGCCGGACGAGTTGACCTGCATCTGATGAAGAGGGACCGACGCCTTGGCCTCCGAGACCACCGAGCTTCAGCAGGCTATCTTCGCCGGCAAGGTTCAGCGGGCGCGGGCACTCCCTGCAGCCCGGAAGATCGCCGACGCTGCCAGCCTCTTCGACGACACGCTCGCCCTGATGCGATTGGCGATCGCGATGGATAATCCGACCTTCCATCCGGAACAGGTCACCGCTGAAGTGGCCCGGCGGCTGCGCATTGCCCGCCGATTGGACGAAGCGGGAATCTACGAGCCTGCCGGTACGATCGATGACCAGCCTTGAGGTTCTCGATCGTGTGATCGCGGTGCTCGATGACGCCGGCATCGAGCACATGCTCGTCGGCGCATTTTCCGCGATCGCTTATGGGCTGGCCAGGGCGACGAAAGACGCCGACTTCGTCGTGGCGTGTGAGCCCCGACGGATCGCCGAGATCGCCGCGACGCTCGGTCCGGAGTTCACGATCGAGAAGCAAATCGAGTTTGAAACCTTCACGCATTCAAAGCGAAACGTCGTAGCGCATGGTCCTTCTGGTTTCACGATCGAGTTCTTCTATCTCAACCCCGACCCTCATCATCAGGAGCGCTTCCAGCGACGGCGGCGAGGCATGATCAGTCCGGAGGGCCGCGGTGTCTGGCTGCCCACGGCCGAGGACGTCATCATTCAGAAACTCCGCTGGCAACGGGAAAAAGACATCACTGACGCCCGCAACGTGATCGCCGTGTCCGCGGGCAGCCTCGACTGGGAATACCTCCGCCGCTGGACTGAGCAGCATGGCACGGCAGCGATGTTGGCGAGGCTTCGGCAGGAAGCCGCCGGCGGCCTCGTCGATGGTGAGTCAGGCCCGCATTTCCCGCCGGAAAAGCCATCCTCACGATGACCGGTCTTTGCCTGCTGAGCGGTCGTTTCCCGGTCACCGCCGTGGCCGGCG
>CALGAS010000465.1 GCA_937959175.1 uncultured bacterium
CCCCGATACCCCACCAGATGAGCAGCGCTGCAAAGACTGCCAGGAGGGCGAAGCCTATTTTTTCACCGTGGTTGAGCAGTGACTTCCCGATTCCCGCCATCTTGATACGGCTCATCAAAACACGCCTCCGTCCGTCAATCCATCGGCGGCTGCATCTGTGAAGACGTCCTCGCGGGGAGTGGTCGCCAGGCCGATTGTGCCCCGTAGTTCAACGGTGACATCGAACGATCGCCGCCGCTGCTCGCTTGGTGTCTCGTTGCGTCCGGCGACCACTGTTGCCAAGAGCCGAGCAAGTCCGCTGCCCGATTCTCCCTGGATTCCGCCTGCGAGGCCGCCTGAATTTCCGCCACCGGCCGGGTTGAGCCGCACCTGCCGCACGTCGATCGGGACTGTTTGGGCGGCCAGTTCGGCGAGCAGGGCATCGAGCCGCCGCTGGTTCATCACCACCCGAAGGGTGAAGGGCATCAGATGGATCATCTGGGCGTCCGGCGACGACGTCAACTCCTCGGCACGAATGGGCCGGCCGTCGAAATCGACGTAAATCCACTGTTTGAGCGCCTCTTCGGGGGAGAGTTGAGGGCCCTCCTCTTCCACGCCTTCAGCACCCGGGAATCCCGCCAGTCCGCCGCCGGGCGGTGGTCCGCCGCGAGGGCCTTGGCCGTAGCCGCCGCTCAGGCCACCACCCGCCTGATCATCAAAACGGGGGTTGAAAGGGCGTCCCTGCGGCCCGCTACCCGGGCCCATCTCGCCTCCCATGCCTGGCTCCATCATCGGCAGGCCGTCCTCGCCCATTCGGGAGAGTGGATCGAGGGTGGGACCACGTCGCTGCATGACTCGCTGGGTGCCCTGGCCACCAGGATTTTCTTCAGCGGCGGGATAGCCGACGGCCAACTCCTCAACTTCGATGATCGACGAATCGAACCGGCCGGTGGCACCCGCGTTCATCGTGTGAATCACGTCACAGAGGAGTCCGTATGCCCAGAGTTCTTCCTGGGCGAGGACCACCCTGGTTGTCGAAGGGACCTGGTCCCAGGTGAAGGATTGGATCAGCCGCTTCTGGTCAGCGGGGTTCCAGATTAGCGGGTCGAGTGACCGCGACAGCGTTTCATCGGCACCCATCGCGCCCGGCAGTCCAACCCCCGGCGCACCCGGCATCGGCCCCCGGAAACCCTCACCGCCGACGACTCCGTCAGCGGCCATCATCTCCTCGCAGCCCATGCGTTCCGGGAGGAGACGAACAAGTTCAGGCACCGTGTTTTGATATCGCTGCAGGAAACGCTGCGGCAAATCGGTGCGGCCGCCCGACTCGACCCGGTCGATGGCCGCCAGGAAGTCGTCGCCCAATCGTGCCGGCCACACCCGCAAGGGCTCCTGGCTCTCCCAGATCAACTGCCACTCCTGGAGAAGCTCCTCGCGGACCCGGCCAACCTTCTCGGCGATGGTTTCGCTCCATCGGTCGTTGGGGTGGTCGGGCTCGTTGCGAACGGCGTTCAGGGAGGTGAAGTGCCCGTCGATCTCGGCTTTCTTCGCCGAAATCAGCTTCTGCAGCCCGCCGTTTGCCGCAAACAATGCCGGCAGCATCAGCAGCGGCACCAAGGCCGCCAAAATCCAGAAGTGGTACTTCGCAAGCCCGGCGGCGTAGGGTCGGATTGAGTCGGGGAGTTGTGGCATGCCGTCAGATCCGATGCGGTCAGAAAGAAAGGCCTGAATCGTCGGCGGGGGGAGCCACCGGTCGAGGTGAACCACCGGGCACCGTCGGCTGCCATGTGAACTGGAGCGTGAAGGCGTATCGTCGCAGCTCGATGCTCTGCTCCTGTTCCTCGTCGAGGCCGGCCGGCGCTCGTCCGGGTAGGTCGCCGGAATCCCCTTCAATCGCTCGCGCTGTGCTCACGCGAACGGTTCTGACGGGAGTCCGCTCCACGATCACCGGATAGCCAATGCCGAGTTCGGCCACCGACACGGTGGCGGGCTGCCCCGCCGCTTCGGCGTCGGCAACAAGCGGACCGGCGGAAACGGGGAGCCGAGTGTCCTCATCCAGCATCTTGTTGATGAACTCTTCGCGAACAAACTGCTCGCCCTCGAGCGGCTTGTGCCGATCCTCGTTGTGGTAGTGGTAGCGCACGAGTTGCACGACCCAGCCAGGGCCAGACGGCCCCTCGGCCTGAGGCTCGGCTCCCTCATCCCCGAGGCCAAGTCCCGGATCCGCGGGAGCCTGCTCGGCAGCAGCGTCCTGCGGGAGGCCGTTATCCTGCTCGGGGCTCGCCGGGTCGCCAGACGCTGTGGCCGCGGGCTCGGCATTGAGCCCGGCGGCACGCTTGGTCTGCTCCCAGTCGCCTTTGACACCCTGAAACCAGACGGATAGGTCGGGGAAGTACTGCATGTCGAGGGAGAAGACATGGATTTCGCGGCGATCGGCAGGGTTTTCCGGAATCGCGTCGGCAGGATCACTCGGCAGGAGCGTCGCCAACGCCCGAACCAGGCCGAGGGCCTCAAACCGCCGCTCGTAGAGATCGAGGACGTACCGTTCCCAGGCGATCGTGTCGCGGAGTTGTTGCTCGGACTCCTCAAACGCGGCCTTTGCCGCTGCCGAACGGCTCTTGACACCATCCGACGACGCAAAGGCCGAGCTGTACCCGGCCGCCTGGAAACTGCCGGCTGCCAGAAACCAGCCTGCAAAGTTCGCGACGCCGGCGATGAGGAGCGTGAGCACGGCGGCCAAGGCCCAGGGGCGTTTGGCCGCCACCAGTCGATCCCGGGCGATTTCCGGCGGCAGCAGGTTCGTGCCCATGCTTGCTCCGCCAGCCGCCTGCAGGGCCAGGCCATAGGCCGTCGCAAAGCCCAGGCGGTTGTCTCGAAAGGCGGTCGCCTTGGTCACCGGCCCTTCCATCGCCGCGAACGTGTCGAGCCGGCGAACATCGAGTTGCAACTGCTTGCCGACGAAGTCGGCAAGCCCTCGCAGTTTGGCCGCGTTGCCGAGCAGGAAGACCTTGCCGATTTTGGCGGACCGGTCGGTGCCGGTGAAGTAGTTGAGCGATCGCTGGAGTTCTGAGGCGAACTGATTGAAGACCGGCCGCATCGCCTTGAAAACCGCGCGCGGATCACTGGCCCGGACGGCGTTCCGCTTCTCCTTTTCGGCCTTGGCAAACGTGTATTGGAGATCTTGGACCAGCGCCTTCGTGAAACTCCCGCCGCCGATCGGCATGCTCCGCTGCCAGATGCGGAGCCCGTTGGTGACCACCAGGTCGGTCGAGTCGACACCGATCGAGACAAGCACGATCGATTCGGGTGGGTTTTCCGGGTCGATCGTCGCCGGGTCGGGCAACTGGTCGAACATCGCCATGTTGGCCAGGGCGATGGGCGTCAGTTGGAGGATGTCAACATCGATGCCGGCGGCGGTGAAGGGAGCCAGGGCCTTGGTGACCTGATCCCGCTTCATCGCGAAGAGGGCGACCTCCGCGTCCATGACGAAGCCCCCCTCCTCGATGCCGGCAGCGAGCCGCTGCCAGTCCCAGACAACCTGGTCGAGGGGAAAGGGAATCTGTTGGCTGGCCTCATACTTGACGATGTCGGGGATTTTCTTGGCCTCGACAGGCGGCAGCTTGATGAACTTCGCCAGTCCAGACTGGCCCGCCGCCGAGACCGCCACGCGGTCGCCGGTCAGGTCGTTGCGGGAGCGAAACTCCTCGAGAGCCGCCTCGACGAGGGCCTGCGGATCCGCCTCCGGCTGGGAGAGCATCATGGGGTATTCGACGACGTCGAAACCCTCGGCCACGATTCTGCGGGGATCGGTCGGGGAAATCCGGCAGCGGAGCGCCTTGAGGCTGCTCTTGCCGATGTCGATTCCCCATGCGTATGGGCTGGAGGCCATAGGTCCCGGGGATTCCCGATGGGTGAAGGAGCCGAGCACGGGGCAGAGAGACGCCAGCCAGCGTTCTGATCGAACCCCGTCGCTTTCTGAATCCTAGAAACGGTTCGTGGGGGGTGTCAAACGGCCCATGGCAGCCAGCGGGACGCGGTTGCCCGCGGTCACTACACTCTTTTGCCATGCGATCTGACCGCATTACCGTCCTCCTTCCCTGCCACGGCGTCGAAGACTTTCCGACCTGGTTGGATGATGAGCAGAGCGATCAACTTCTGATGGCCTGGACGGCGGTCTGGCACCCCGCAATCATCGCCGCTACCGGCCATCGGCCGACCTGGACCAGCCTCGACGGGCCGCTGCCCGAGCCGCCGACGGTCGGCGTTGTTCCGACCGCTTGGGACGATCGCTTTCCCGGTGACGAGAGCGAGGCTCGCTGGGTTCGTCGCCAGGGGTCGACCGATGCCATCGCCCGGGCCGCGGCCGAATCGCTCGGGCTTTCCGCCACGTCCGCCGAGTGGCAAGCAGCCGACCGCCGCGGCGACGACTTCCGGGCGCTCGGGCTGGGAGTCCTGCTCGCGGAGTTGCTCGCTCAGCGGATGCGGACCGATGCCGATCTGACCGGCAGCGGATTTGACGCGGCTATCGTGGCCGCAGCCCGGGCCGCCACCAGCGGTGACGAGGCGGCCGAACAGGCGGCACTCGACGAGGCCTTTGCCTGCCTGGGAACCACGCGGGCCCGCTACTACCCGGTCGAGTGTTGGCTGCTCGACATCGTTTTGCTGGCCGGCTCGACTGCAGAAGCGGCGATCCGGCGAGAACTGACCAGCCCGGTGCCAGCGGCGATAGTGGCCAGCGGCGAGACGATTCGACACTGTGCCGAGCAGCACCCGGCGGCGATGACCGCGATGCGCGAAGCCGCGGCCAGCGGGCAGCTGGAGCCCTGCGGTGGTCGCGACCGGGAGGTGCCGCTGGATAGCTGCCTGCCGGAACAGCTGCGGGCTTCCTTCGTGGCGGGTCGGGAAGCCTGGCGAGAGCATCTCGGGAGGACGCCGGTATGTTACGCCGCCGTGACCGGCGGATCATCGGCGATCCTGCCGGGGCTGCTGACGGGCTTTGGCTACCGGGCAGCCCTCTGGAGCCTCTTTGACGGCTCTGCGATTCCTGATGCCGGCACGAGCCTGATTCGCTGGGAGCAGGGCGGTTGCGGCGTGACGGCCATCGCAAAGCCACCGCTCGACGTCAGCCGACACAGCAGTATCTTGCAGCTGCCCGATCGCCTTGGCGATGCGATGGATCACGATCATGTCGCCCTCCTTCCGATGGCTCATTACGCTGGCGGGGCGAGCTACTGGTGCGACCTCCTGCGGCGGCTCGGCGGCCGCAGCGACCTGCTGGGCACGTTCGTGACGCCGACCGAGCTGGTCGACCGGGCGGGTGCCACGGCGACGGTGGCCGGCTTCGAGCCCGATGCCTTCCCGCCAACGCTACCGAGCGAGGCCGACCGTGTCCCCCTCCCACCGGGATTCGGAGCCGCGTCGCTCCGCGATGCCGCTGAGCGGGCCGTGACCGCCGCCCGCACCCTCGATCCGCTCCTCGCCTCGGGTGCACCCAGCAGGAAGGCGACCGCCCCGTCAGCAACGCCAGCAGGCCGCCGCTGGCTGCCGGGCGGGTTGCTGGGGCGGCGGCGAGCAGACGACGCCCTTGTGCTTGATAACGGGCTGGTGCAGGTCCGGCCCCACCCGCAAACCGGCGGGCTCCTCTCCCTGCGCCGCCCAACTGACCGCGGCAACCGAATCTCCCAGCAGCTAGCCATCCGGACGACCGCGGCGGCCCACCCCGGTCACTGGGCATCACCTGAGGACCGCAGCGTCTACACGGTGATGGCGGCCGACCAGGTGGTGCGGCACGGTGGCATCTGTGATGGCATGATTGAAAGCCGGGGGCGACTGCTTGACGAGACGGGCCGCACGGCGGGGACATTCACCCAGCGGATCCGGCTGGCGGAGTCATTGCCCCTGGCGATCATCGATGTCGAAGCGACGACCAGCGAGGCTCTGGCCGGGCCGCTGCTCGAAACGCACGTCGCCTGTCGATTCGCCTGGCATGAAAACGAAGACATGGAACTCCGTCGCAGCCTCCACGGGCAGGCGGTGGTGACCGAGCGAAGCCGGTTCACGGCACCGCAGTTCGTGGAGTTCGTGCCGGCCGGCGGCCCCCGGCCGGCCGCCGATCCGGTCACGCTGCTCACTGGCGGCCTCCCCTGGCATGTCCTGTCAAGCCCTCATGTCCTCGACACCGTCCTGATCAACGAGGGACGCTCGGCGGTCGCCCGCCTTGGGTTGGGCGTCGGGATCGGTCGGCCCTGGGATGCGGCCCTTGTCGTGGCGGCCGGCGGGGAGCCAGGGCCTGGCCGGCTACTGCCGGGCAATGTCCGCCTCATCCCCGAAGTGGCGGGGGCGGCTGCGGACGGGGCGATCACGGTCGATCTGATCGAGTCGGTCGGTCTCGGCGGCGAACTGGCCATCGAGTGGGCCCGGCCCGTCGCCCGGGCCGCGGTTATCGACTTCGAAGGCCGGCCGCTTCCCGATGTCCCGATCACTGTCGCCGGTCGGACGACCAGGATCAGCATGCAGCGGTTTCAATGGCTGCGGTTCACGCTCGAGTTTGCCGGGCCGGATCAGCCTGCCGACGGTGAGGGAGGGCCGCCATGATTGTCACGATTGACGGGCCGGCTGGGGCCGGCAAGAGCACCGTGGCCAGGGAGGTGGCCGCCCGGCTGGGCTGGTGCTACCTCGACACCGGCGCGATGTATCGGGCCGTCGCCCTGGTGGCACTCGAACGGGGGCTCCCGCTCGAGGATGCCGAGCCGCTTGCCGAGATGGCCGAGTCGCTGCCGATCGACTTCCAGGCCGGTCGGGTCTTCCTCGAGGGCCGGGACGTTTCCTCCGAGATTCGCAGCGATCGTGTCACACAGGCCACGCGGCCGGTGGCCGACGCGCCGCCGGTGCGTGAGGCGCTCAAGCGGCTGCAGCAACGGCTGGCGGCGGGCCGCGATGTCGTGACCGAGGGCCGCGATCAGGGCTCGGTTGTCTTTCCTGCCGCCGAGGTCAAGGTCTTCCTGACAGCCAGCCCGACCGAACGGGCCCGCCGCCGCCACCGCGAACAGGAAGCCCGCGGGGCGGGGAGTACGCTGGCGCAGGTGCTGGCCGATCAGACCCGCCGCGACGAGGGCGACCGCCGGCGGCCCGTCGGCACGATGGAGCCGGCCGCCGACGCGCTGATTCTCGAGACAGACGGGCTTTCGGCAGCGGAGGTCATCGAGCGACTGCTGGCGGTCATTGCCGCGCGGCAGCGGGGAGAAGCCTGATGGCCGAGACGCGGAGCGGCAGGGCCGAACCGGCGATCCCGGCGGGTCACTCGCTGTTTGGCAGCGTCCTCTACGCGACGCTGTGGGTGCTCTGTCGCACGCTGGGTGTCGCGCTGTTCGGCGTTCGCGTGCGATTTGCCGAACCGGTGCCGAAGCGGGGCGGGCTGCTGGTGCTCTCGAGTCACCAGAGCCATCTCGATCCGCTCCTGCTGGGACTGGCAAGCCCCCGCCGGCTCTCGAGCCTGGCGCGGAGTTCTCTTTTTCACTTCGGACCTTTCGGGGCCGTGATTTCGGCTCTCGATGCCGTCCCGATCGATCGCGACGCCTCGATGGTTGCAGCGATGCGGGCGGTGATCGCCCGCCTCAAGAAGGGCAGGGCCGTGACGGTCTTCCCAGAGGGGGCCCGCACCGGCACCGGCCAGTTGGGAACGTTCATGCCGGGCTTCGGCCTGATCGCCAAACGGGCGGGGGTGCCGATCATGCCGGTGGCAATCGTGGGGGCGTATGAGTGCTGGCCGCGGACCCGGCGGTTTCCCCGGCCTGGTCGGATTCGGCTGGAGTTCGGCCGCCTGATCGCGGCGGAGGAGGTGGCCGCGCTGAGCGAGCGAGAACTCTTCGACCTGTGCGTCGAGCGGATCCGTGAACTCGACGCCCGCGGGCGGGCTGCACGAGCTGGACTCAGGGAGCTGGCGAACTGCCGCCCCGAGCCCGCTTGAAGGGATCGATCGTGCCGCCGCCCGGGCCGGGAGGCGGGGCATCGGGATCGGTGCTGAAGGGCAAGAGTTTTGGCCAGCCGAGGCTCGCTCCCGGCCAGGCGGCCGTCTCGGCCGGCTGCGGCCTCGAGATGGCCGGCTGGGGGGTGGTCCGTCGCGGCGTCAGCAGGTCGGACGGCGAGGGAAAGCCGCCGCGTTCTGGTTTTGATCGATCCGGGTTTGAGACGAGCGCGGCGGGAGTACCGCCGGCCCCCTGACCGGGCAGGCCGCGTTCGAGGGTCTTCACGGAGACGTCGTCAATGCGGGCTTCCCCGACTCCCGAGAGGGCGAACGTCACGACCAGCGGCTCACCGGCAGAGTCGGCAGGGACGATCCGATAGAGGACCAGCCGCCTCCAAGCGCCGCTGGGGCCGACCCGCTCGCCGAGCGCGGGCCCGCCGAGCGAATCGAAGACCAACAGCCCGTCGACACTGCCGGTGATCGGCTGCGGCACCCAGACCTGGGCCGTGATCTCGAGGAGTTTGCCGGCAGGGGCGGTGATCGGCGGCGTCGTGATCCAGACTGGAGGCGTCTCCAAGACCGCGGCAGGCTCTTCGGGATCGGCGGGCCGGGCTGCAAGTCGGAGGCATCCGCGACCGGATGCAGGCCGGGACCGCGACACCTCGACCGCGGTTTCGATGCCCGAGTCTGCCCGGGCGAAGTGTCGCCACCCTCCCTGCGCCAACGGCTCAAGCCGCTCCATGTCTCCACCCCGGAGCAACTCCTCGCCGCTCACGGTGGCGGTGCGGGCCGCTGCGAATCGCCAGGCCTCGGCCAGCGTGGCATCGGAGCAGCAGAGTGGGCTGGCGACCATCGAGCCCTCGGCCTTGACGGCATTCTCCCAGATCCGCCGTTCGAACTGCCCGGCGATGGCGGCGGCCTTGTGGAAGGTTCGCGTGGCGGTGGCCGGATTGCCGGCGGCTTGAGCCTCGCCGTCGGCGGCCAGGCGGCGGGCCAGGCTGAGCATCGGGACGGCTTCCACCGGGGGCGGGCCGCTGAAGGCATGGGGCGGGAGGCGGCCGATCAGATTGGCGGCGTGCTCGAGGGCCAGCGAGGCGGTACTCCGCGCCGAAGCCAGTTCCACCGCGGCCGTTTCTCGGAGCCGCGACTGAACATGAGCCGTCACGGCCTGCTCGCCGCTGATCAGGATCAGGCCATGAGTGGCAAAGCCGTCGAGCGTCACCGAGACTCCTCCGGTCACACGCTGCTGGCGGATCGGCCGCAGCCCGCCGGCCGTCACCTCCCAGGCACGGTGGGCTTCCGGCACGCCGGGCACGAGGATGGAGAGGGGAATATCTTCTCCCGGGATGTCGGGTCCCTCATAGCGGCGGGCCACGATCTGCGATCCCTGCACGCTCCGCCAGGCAAGCACCATCCGGGCGCGGGCCGCTTCCATCACGAAGGCCTGCACCTCGCGACTGCTCGTCTTGGCCGGCGATGCGAACCGCCCGGCGGCTCCCCATGGTTCGAGCACCGCCAGTCGGAGGTTCGTCTCGCGGACCGCCGCAGCCCGTGTGCGAGCCTCGAGGTCATCGCCGTCGAGCCGCCGCGAGGAGGTGAAGAGGATTCCCCTGACGCCCCCGGCAACGGCGGAAAAGGCCGCCAGGGTGAGGCTTTCCGGGTCGATGGCCAGCCCGCTGCCCCCCACGCCGGCCAGGGCCGCCGCCTGGCGAGCGGCGGCCGGGTCGATATCGGTCGCCAGGGTCGTGAGCAGGGGCGTGCCGGGCCTGGCCAGACGGGGTCGCTGCCTGAGCCACTCCAGCCAGTCGACGAGTTCCAGGCTGGTGCCGAGCACGGTTCGGCGGGCCACCAGCATATCGACGTGGCGAGACACCAACCGCAGGCCGGAGTCGGCCGAGCCGATCAACGGGCGGCCGGGTCGCGGATCGCAGGCCCGCACACGCCGGCCCTTCTCGGCGAGCTGCTCGATGCCATCCTCAGACAGTCCGCTGCCGAGATCCCAGGCGAGCACGCGGTTCCAGTTCCGCAGCAGCGGCACCTTCTCCGGCTGCGTGAGGTCGATCTCGGGGATCGGCGGCGGCGGGCAGATGACCCAGAGGCCTGCGGCCCGGGCCTCGGTCAGCTGCTCGGCCGACGCCGGATCCGGGAGCCGGACGGCGTTGAAGCCGAGTTCCGCGAGAACGCTGAAGGGCTCGCCGGTCCAGTCGATCGCACGAGGAAAGAAGGGGACGCCGTCCACCTCGAGGATGCCCCGCGTCAGCCCCGCCGGCGGATCGCTCTCGACCGGCTGGGCTGCCGCCGCCGGGCGAACCAAGGGATCGCGGCGGGAGGTAAGCGGCACCAGGCCGGTCACGAACAGGTCGTCGGTGGCGATCTCATGGCGGCCCGGGCCAGCGGCAAACTCGATGACCAGGGCGGTGACTTCCGCGGCGGCAAGCGAACCATGCGGCCCGTGCTCCAGACGAAGGGCCGGCAGTTGGCGGGCCAGGCTGGCGGCGATGTCGCTCACCTCGAGCCGCTCCCAGCGGCCGATGTCACGGCTGGTTTCGCCCGGCACCACGACGTCCACGGGCCGGCCACCGGAGTCTCGGATATTGGGCAGGCGGACGCGAACCGCCAGCTGCACATCCGGTCGGCTCGCCCGCACCCAGACCGATGCCCGGAGTTCGTCAATCACGGCGGCCGGCTCGAACGGGAACTGCAACCGGATCACGCCGGCGGCCGCTGACTCCACGACGATCCGCTCGCAGCGGCTGCCTCGGTGGGCGTCGGTGCCGGTCCGCTCGTGCACCAATGGCGTCGCCTCGTCGCCGCTCGTCGTCACCTGCCAGACCGGCCGCTCGTCCTCGAAGCCCTCGTTGATCTCGGCGGCCACCAGGGCAGCCGCTGGCCAGGCCGCCGAGAGCATGGCGGCCATGCCCACGACGCGGAGGGACAGCAGCAGGGGGGTGTGCCGGGAGGCAGACGGTCGCATCGCAGGATCCACGCAGAAGGCCAAACCGGGCTTGTAGCAGTTGGGGGGGATCCGGCTCCAGATGATTTGATGGCCGGCTGCCGCCGTCGATACTCGCCTTGAGCCGTGGAAAAAGGTATTTTTCTGGAGGTTGCTCACAGGCCGCTCATGATCGTGCTCGCCGCCGATCCGGGCCGATTCCCGTCACTCCCGCCCCGCTTGCCGTCATGAAGCCCGTTACCGCCGACGATCTGGCCCACCTCGTCGGTGACCTTGATCTCGTGGCCGCCGGTCCTCTTGCCGACGCGGTCTCGGAAGCCGAAGCGGATGGCGGTTCCGCGGAAGCCTGCGGCCGGGCCCTGGTGCGGCGGGAACTGCTGACGGGGTTCCAGCTTGAGAGGCTTCTTCGAGGAGAGCGGCGTGGCTACTTCTTTGGGCGGGCCAAGCTGCTCTATCAGATCGGGTCGGGATCGTTTGCCCGGGTCTACCGGGCTATTCACCGGGATAGCGGTGGCATCCTGGCGGTCAAGGTGCTCCGCAGCCGCTACGCCAACGATCCCGAGAAATGCAAGTCGTTCCGCCACGAGGGCACGATGGGCCAGATGCTCAGGCATCCCAACATCGTGGCCATCGACGACGTCGGTGAGGAGGCGGGCTCGAGCTACATCACGATGGAGTTCGTCGAGGGGCAGACCCTCCGGGAACTGGTCCGCATTCGGGGAGCGGTCGAGCCCGATACGGCCCTCGACCTGATCAGCCAGATGACCGCCGGGCTCGAGTACGCCCACCGCCGGGGCGTCACCCACCGCGACCTGAAGGCCTCCAATGTGCTCATCTCCTCGACCGGCCAGGCCAAGCTCGTGGACTTCGGCCTGGCAGGCGTTGATGATTCGGGCGATCAGTCGTTGGCCCGCCTCGATCAGCCTCGCACGATCGACTACGCGACGCTCGAAAAGTTGACGGGAATGAAGAATGACGCCGTCCGCAGCGACATCTACTTCTTGGGGACAGTCGCCTATCTGCTCGTCGCCGGCACGACCCCCTTGGCCGAGACCCGCGACCGCAACGAGCGGTCCAATCCGCGCCGGTTTGAAGCGGTGGTGCCCCTGGCCAAGCGGTGTCCTGAGCTGCCCCGTGACCTGACTGACCTGATCGGCCGGATGATGCGGCTCGACCCGCTGGAACGCTGGCAGACCGTCTCCGACATCCGCCGCCGCGTCGAGTCAGTGCAGGCGAGCCGCCATGGCGGCGGCGGCTCGGCGGTCGCCGCTGAGATGACCGCTGAGCAGATTCGCAAGGGGACGGTGATGCTGGTCGAGTCTTCGGAGAAGGCCCAGCAGGTGCTCAGGGATTTCCTTGGCAAACTGGGCTACCGGGTGCTGGTCACGCAGAGCCCGCAGCGGGCCTTGAGCCGATTCGCCACCACGCCGCCTCCCGCCGACTGTTTGATCGTCAGTACCCGCTCGCTGGGCGAGGAGGCGGTGCAGGTGTTCAACGGGCTGGCCTGCGATGACCAGTTGGCCGATGTTCCGGCTGTCCTGCTGCTGGGTTCGAAGCAGAAGGGCCTTCACTCGCTGGCCCGTGCCGATGACCGCCGCCGGGTCGTTCAAATGCCCGTTCCAGCCGAAACGATGAGTGCGTTGCTCGCGGAACTCGTCGGTGTCCGCAGCTGAGGCCCGGGGCATTTCACGGGGCCGGGCTGTCGGGTATTCTGCCGGCGAGCCCGCGTCTTGCAGGCGGATCGAGTCCGCGGGAGCCCGCCTCCGGCCCCGCCGCGCAGGGAAGACATCGAGCCGCCATGGATTTGCAGGCCTACCAGACCGAGGGCTTCCACGACGAGCTCTTCGACGACGCCCGCCGGCCCCGGCCTGGAGCCGAGTTGCTTGTGCAGCGCCTGGAAGGATTCTCCAACGGAGAACTCTCGGAGCGGCAGCGGGCTGCCGACAAGGCCCTGCTAACCATGGGGATCACCTTCAACGTCTATGGGGATGAAGCCGGCACGGAGAAGATCTGGCCGTTCGACATCGTGCCGCGGGTGATCGAGGCGGCCGAATGGGCCGTGATCGAGCGGGGGCTGGCCCAGCGGATCCGGGCCCTCAATCTGTTCATCGACGACATCTACAACCGCCGCCAGATCGTGGCCGACGGCGTGGTGCCCGACTGGCTGGTCGACTCCGGCACGTGCTTCCGGGGGCCCTGCGCCGGCCTCGCCCCGCCCCGGGGCGTCTGGTGCCACATCACCGGCACGGATCTCGTCCGCGGTGACGACGGGGTGATGTATGTCCTCGAGGACAACCTCCGGACGCCGTCGGGCGTCTCTTACGTGCTCGAAAACCGCGAGGTGATGAAGCGGACCTTCCCGCAGCTCTTCGAGGGCCAACGGATCAGCCCGGTCGAGGACTACCCCGAGAAACTCCTGGCGATGCTCCAGTATGTGGCTCCGAAACACGCCCGCGACCCGAGCGTCGTGGTGCTCACGCCCGGCATCTACAACTCTGCTTATTTCGAGCACAGCTTCCTGGCCCGCCAGATGGGAGTGGAGCTCGTCGAGGGCTCCGACCTCGTCGTCCAGAACGACGTCGTCTTCATGCGGACCACCCGTGGCCTGGAGCGGGTCGATGTGATCTATCGGCGGATCGATGATGACTTCCTCGATCCCCAGGCGTTTCGGGCCGACTCGCTGGTCGGCGTGCCGGGGCTGATGGCCGCCTATCGGAAGGGAAACGTGGCCTTGGTCAACGCCCCGGGGACGGGCATCGCCGACGACAAGGCGGTCTATGCCTTCGTGCCGCAGATCATCCGCTATTACCTGGGCGAGGATCCGATCATTCCCAATGTGCCCACCTGGGTCTGCGGGGAGCATGCCCAGCG